>JACRGV010000063.1 GCA_016212215.1 Nitrospirota bacterium | reverse complement strand
CGGCCATCTTTGTGTGCTCCTCAATCGCAACCCCTCAGCGTAGATTCAACTACGCCTTCGGGTTTGCTCAATCGGTCGCACTCAAACCTGACCGAAATCTGAGCGCCTAAATGCACAACTTATTTCATGACAGACCCTTAGACGCCGGGGATGAACCCCGACGCTACATTTTTACTGCTTTCTTGTGGCTGGCTATGAGTTCCTGAAACCTTTTCTCCAATAGCGTCCGGCGTCCCGGGGAATTAATTCGTTGAATCATTTGCTTTACACCTTTTATATTGAATTTTCGCGGGAGTTCCAGCTCAGGCAGACAACGAAACAATTTTGACTTTGCCGGTCTCATGTAGAGAAAATCTATTAGGGCCTTTTCCGGTACTGCCATCTTAATTCCAGACTTGCCGACCGGCGCATAGCCAAAGAAAAGTGATGGATCAATATGATGAATAGAGAACGTCCCCAGAGATGTTTTGAAAACATGTGTTCTTGCCGGAGATACAGAATATGTAACTGCCGGGATTTGAGAAATCATGCCATGATAATAAAGTGCACTCTGCAGGGATATGTAACTTGGAAAAGGAGCAGTAAGATACCATATCGTCCCAGACAGAATCTGAATCATACTGTTTCTGATAGTCCGGTGGAAGATAAGAAGATAAGACAGTACCTGGCTTTTGAATATGTCAAAGATAACAGACATGACATTTGATTCAGACTCACGAAGCCGGCTATGTGATCCACAATACTTGTAGTTGTCATATATGTCAACTACAGGTATTATGAGTTGAAGGTTTTTATTGTTGAGATAAGAACATTTGCAGGAACTCCTGCCAGGGAAGGCATTCAATGCCATTAACTTCATACGGACGATCTGAGGTTGTAATACAAATCCCCCGTGAACCTTTGTACTCTCCCAGAAAATTGTAAAGCCCACGAAGGTCTGATGAACGAATCTGACTCTTGCTTTTAATCTCAACTGCCAGGAGTTCATGTCCTGTTTCAAGGACAATGTCCACCTCTGCTCCCTGGCTGGTTCGCCAATAGAACATAGGCCAGTCTTTTTCTGAGTAACGGTTCAGACGGTAAATCTCAAGAAGGATGAAATGTTCAAAAAGCCTTCCGTACAAATCAGTACCTTTGACCGGTTCGGCCTCCAGACGCCGGCAAAGTGCATTAATGACTCCCAGATCAAATAAATAATATACAGGATGGGAGACGAGCCGCTTTCGTGCGCTTTTCAGATAAGGCTGGAGGGGGAAAGCAATAAGAGTATCTTCAAGTACCTGATAGTATTCCTTTATAGTTTTTGAAGCCACCCCTGTTTCCCTGGCAAAGTTATTATAGTTTACAGACATCCCGCTTTGATCTGCCGCAAGCTCAAGGAAACGGCTGAAGGCTGGAGTATTACGGACTATTGCCTCTGCAAGAATCTCTTCCTTCAGGTATGTTTCCGTATATGCCTTGAGTGTCCTCACCTTATCTCTATCATCCATTTCAAAGATGACGGGTATAGTTCCATACCTCAACACTTCTTTTAGCTGGAAGGCATCCCCAATTTCAAAATATGTCAAAGGAAAAAGGTTAAATGACCATGCCCGTCCGGCCAGGAGGTTTACCTGTGCACGTTTCATCTTCCTTGCACTTGAACCTGTCATAATAAAAGTAAGCCGTCCTTTATAGGTTTCTATCATTGCATGGATTTGATCCAGAAGAAGCGGGAGTTTTTGGATTTCGTCAACAAACACAACCCCGCTGGAATGTTTCCTGAGCCAAAATTCAATTTCCTGATGAAAAAGGGCCGGATCCCTTGAGTACTTAACATAAGTCTCTATTTCAAGAAGGTTTACGGAAAAATGTGGTGTTCCGGAAGAGAGGATGGTTTGAACCAATGTAGTCTTCCCGGTTTGCCGTGGCCCAAATAGAAAAAAACTGTGTTTTCCTATTGGCATATTTATTAGACGTTTAAACATCTTTTATGGTAAGCAGTGTTATTTACCTGTCAGGTTAAAATTACATGGTAATTATAACTTATGGTTTTATGATGTTCAAGAGGGGCATAACCCTGTGGTCTATAAATTTTTTAGGAGACGGCCTCATAAATAAGACAACAAGTATCAACATGCCAATAACCACAAGCAATAAAGTCCAGGTTCCGGCACGGGGGTATTTGCTGTGTCTGGGAGCTATACAAACACTATTTATTATTCTTCTGAAGTGTCTCTGCAGCAGCTTTTACAAGCCTGACCAGGTTTGCCCTGAATTCCTTATCAGGTATCAATCGCAGATATTTGATTATCTCCTTTTCTTCCTCTGCAAGCCCTTTCTGGTAGTATAAAGGCGGGTGTTCTTCTATCCTCTGGATGTCTTCAAAAAATGTTTTCACTGGTACTTGCAATACACCGGAGATTTGAAGTAGCCTCTCCACATTGATCTTATTCTCACCCTTTTCATATTTCTGTATCTGTTGGTAAGATACGCCTATCAGCTCTCCAAGTTTTTCCTGTGATAATCCAAGATATTTCCTCAGATATTTTATCCGTTTTCCTACAGAAAGCCCCCGCATCACCTCATATTTTTCTTCTTTCATATTGTAGGAGATTACAACCTTTAAGTTCTGAAAGTCTATAAACTATAAGTTGTTAATGCAGCAATATTAATACAACCAATACTTGCATCAGAGTAGATGGTTTTTAATAGAAGATTTTCAGTTTTTCAGATTTCACTTTACTCTTGACAACTACTGTTGTTGTAGCCTACTATTGACGCCGTGAGGACTGCATTGAAAACTTATGCAAAGTTGACTATGGACGATGTCTGGTATCAATATGGGGAAGACCTCCGCCGTGTTGAGGATCAGATCCGAAAGGACCTGAAATCAAACGTCCCTTTAATAGATACTATCAGCACATACATTTTTAAAAGCGGGGGCAAACGTTTCAGGCCATTACTTTTAATACTTACCTCTGAGATTGCAGGATATAGCGGAGATGCAAGGATAGAGCTTGCCAGTGTAATAGAACTGATCCATACTGCAACCCTTCTCCATGATGACGTGCTGGATGAGGCACATATCCGCCGGGGCAATAAGACTGCCCGCATGTTATGGGGAAATCAGGCCAGTATTCTTGTCGGTGACTACCTATATACAAAGGCCCAGTGCAACATCGTCTCATTCCGTAATCATGAAATAAACGAGGCAGTGGCGGATGCTACAAGGGCTATGACAAAGGGCGAACTCGCCCAGCTCCAGTTTAACAGCGACCTCTCCATCACAGAGGCGGATTATCTCGATATTATTGCAAACAAGACCGCATCCCTTATCTCTACAGCCTGCCGAATCGGAGGAATCCTTGGCGGGTGTACCCCTGAAAAAAAGGAGATGATAGAGTCATTCGGCTGGAATATCGGCATGGCATTTCAGGTATCAGATGACACGCTGGATTATGCGGCTGATAAAAAGAAACTTGGAAAGACGATTGGGAAAGACCTTCAGGAGGGCAAGGTTACCCTTCCGCTTTTGACACTCCTCCAGAGATGTTCAAAAGAAGAGGTGTCTGTAATAGAACAGGTTATACGGCTTTCAGATTTTTCAGAGGAAAATCTCGGTCTTATTTTAAAGTTAATGAACAAGCATGATGTTATTAATTATTCATTCGACAAGGCAAGGGAATATGTTGAAAAGGCTAAGAAGAGTCTCCTGATGTTTGATGACTCCACTCACCTGCAGGCCCTTTTTACAGTAGCCGATTATGTGGTTGACCGTGAATTGTAATCAAACCTAAGTCTGAAACTTTAAAAAAATATATGGTACACACAGTTCACCCGCTTGTTTTATTGGCAAGAGAGGCAATCAAGACATACCTTGAAAAAGGTGATGTGTTAAGAGTGCCATCTATGTTAACAGATGAAATGCAGGAGGAGCATGGTGTCTTTGTATCCCTCAAGATAAAAGGGAGGTTACGAGGGTGCATCGGGACTTATGAACCCTCATGTTCTAATGTAGCTGAAGAGGTTATCCATAACGCCATAGGCTCTGCAACAAGAGACCCAAGGTTTATGCCGGTAACATTATCTGAATTAGAGAATATTGATATTTCCGTAGATGTACTTACTGCACCTGAACGTATAAAGTCTGCGGATGAATTAGACACTGTAAAATATGGTGTTATTGTTAAAAGCGGTTATAAGAGAGGACTGCTGCTTCCGGCTATTGAAGGGGTTGATACTGTGGAAGAACAGATTGAGATTGCAAAAAGTAAGGCCGGCATTACACATGGTGAAGCAATAGAACTATTCAGGTTTGAGGTACGGAGATTCAAATAATAAAAACAAAAATAATTTTCCTCCCCTTTACAAGGGGAGGTTAGGAGGGGTAGTTTTTGCCTCAGAAAAATCACCTCCCCTAACCCCTCCTTGTTAAGGAGGGGAATGCGTAGAACCAACAAATAATACTTAACTATTAAGAGAGGGCAGAACATGGCAGAGATAATCCCATTTAAAGGCATCCTGTACAATCAGGAAAAGATCAAAGACATAACTCAGGTTGTCACACCGCCGTATGATGTCATATCGCCGGATGAACAGGAGAAATTCTATAACAGGCATGAAAATAATATAATCAGGCTTGACCTCGGGAAGGAGTATCCTGATGATAATGAACAGAAAAACCGCTACACAAGGGCGGCAGGCCACCTTTCCAACTGGCTCTCAAATGAGATACTGATAAAAGATAATGCACCATCCATATATTATTATGACCTGACTTATACTCTTAAAGACGCCACTCAAAAGGTCATGAAGGGTTTTATTGCCTTATGCAGGCTGGAAGACTTCAGCGCAGGGGTAGTTGTTCCGCATGAATATACGTTATCCAAACCAAAATCAGACAGGCTGAACCTGCTTCGTGCCTGCTCTGCCAATTTCAGCTTTATATTCTCACTTTACTCTTCCGGCAGTAAGATAAATAATGCGTTTGCTGAAAACATTGGAAACTCAGCCCCGAAAATAGATGTGCTGGATGACAATAAATACAGACACAGACTCTGGTCAGTATCAGACCCGGCGGTGATTAATCTGGTCCAGCAGGAGATGAAAAACCAGACCGTCTATATCGCTGACGGACACCACAGGTATGAGTCTTCCCTGAATTACAGGAATGAGTTGAGGGAAAAAGGGACTATAACAGATGCAAACCATCCGGCAAATTACATCATGATGTATTTTGCAAATATGGATGAACCCGGACTTACCGTACTCCCGACCCACAGGTTATTGCACAGCCTTCCTGCGGATAAACTACAGAATCTTACAGACAAACTTGCATCAAACTTCAATCTTCAATACTTTAACTTTGAACAGGCCGGCGAATCAACAGCAAAACAGCAGTTACTCGCTACAATGAAACAGGCAAAATCAGATGAGCACCTTTTCGGGATGTATTTAAATGGAGACAACCGCTACATACTGCTCTCTCTTAAAAACGAGTCACTGCTTGAGAAGAGGTCATCAGATAAGCCGATTGCATGGAGAAGGCTTGACGTGGCAATACTGCAAAACTTTATCCTTGAAGACATACTTGGACTGAGTGAGGATTCTATAAGAAAACAGGAAAACCTTACTTATGTTAAAGATGATGATGCCATCAACAGAGTCCGTGATGGCAAATGTCAGATAGGATTTCTCTTAAATGCCACAAAGATTGAAGAGATAAGGGATGTGACAAATACAGGTGAGCGTATGCCGCAGAAGTCCACATACTTTTATCCAAAATTTCTGACAGGGCTTGTGTTCAATAAATTTTGATTTTAGATGTTCACCCGAAAATAACCCCATCCCCACCCTAACCCTCCCCTTGAAGGGGAGGGAAATTTCCTCTCCCTCAGGGAGAGGATTAAGGTGAGGGTGGGGTTTTTCACTATTAAATAGGAAGATGTTAATCTATATCAACGGAAGCTTAATCCCCGGTTCAGAGGCAAAGGTATCTGTCTTTGACCGGGGATTCTTATATGGAGACGGCGTATTCGAAACACTCAGGTCTTATAATGGTGTCATATTCCATTGTGACGACCATTTAGAACGATTGTTTGAATCTGCTGACGGCATTTCTCTGACATGCCCTTTTACAAAAGAATATCTTAAAGAGGCACTATACAGGACGTTAAAGGAAAATAATCTAAAGAATGCCTATCTCAGACTGACCATTACACGCGGAGAGTCCGAACCGGGACTTGAGATTGTTCAATCCATTGAACCCACTGTAATAATCATCCCGAAGGAGTTTAACGGCTACCCTGAAAGCCTCTATTTAACAGGCATTCATGCCGCAGTCGTAAATACAAGACGCACACCCCCTTCCTCACTGAACCCTGCAATAAAATCAATAAACTTCCTGAATAACATAATAGCAAGGGCAGAGGCCAAAGCCCTTGGCGCAACAGAAGGGATAATGCTCAGCACAGAAGGATATGTTGCTGAAGGGACAACAAGCAATATCTTTATAGTCAAAGACAGCATCATCAAAACACCTTCATTGGAAACCGGCATCCTTAATGGGGTAACAAGGTCTGTTGTTATAAATCTAGCAAGGGAAAATCAGATTACAGTAATTGAGGAGCCATTTTATCCGGATGAACTTTACAATGCCGATGAATGTTTCATTACAAATACTACCTATGAAATCATGCCGGTAACCAGATTGAATGGACGCAGCGTAGGGAATGGCAGGCCGGGTGAGATTACAAAGAAATTAATCACATTATTTAAGGCCAACTTACTATTGACTCAGTCTTTTAAAACTGTTATCGTGCCATTATGACAAACAATACAAAAGAGTTTGACCTTGCTATAATAGGTGGCGGGCCTGGGGGATATGTAGCTGCTATAAAGGCGGCACAGCTCGGACTCTCTACATGTCTGATTGAAAAAGACAAAGTGGGCGGCACCTGCCTGCACAGGGGGTGTATCCCGACAAAGTCTCTTCTTTATTCTGCATATTTATATCATCTTTCAAAACGGTCTCAGGACTTCGGGATTAAGTGTGAAGGTGTGACAATAGATTTCCCTCAGGTACGGAAAAGAAAAGAGCTGGTGGTAAATAAACTCTACAATGGTGTTAAGGGACTTTTAAAGAAGAACCGCGTAGAGGTTGTGGAGGCTGAAGGACGGCTGTCTGGGCTGTCTGCAAAGGGAAAGATACTACTGTTTAATGATGGTAATGAAACAGGTGAATTAAGGGCAAAAAAAATTATTATTGCCTCCGGTTCAGCCCCATTGGTCCCCTCATGGCTTCCATTTGACAGGATAAATGTTCTTTCCAGTGATGAGCTCCTGGAGCTGGACCATATCCCATCATCACTTATAATCGCAGGTGGCGGCGACATAGGCATCGAGTTTGCCTATCTCTTCAATACATTGGGTTGCAGCGTAACAGTAGTTGAGATGAAGGAAGGTATATTACCGTTTGAAGATAATGAGATAAGCACTGTGCTTCAAAAACAACTCACCCGGAAAGGCATAAAGATACTTACAGAAACTATGGTTGAACATGTAAGTTCCGACAATAACGGCGTTACTGTTGAGATAAAAAGGAAAGACGGGCAGAAAGAGACCATCACTGCTGAAAAGATGCTGGCCGCCCTCGGAAGAAGACCCGTGGCGGAAAAGATTGGCACAGAACTCTTAGGGATTGAACTTAATAACAGATTTATAAAAGTTAATGGAAATTTTGAAACCACTGCAAACGGAATCTATGCAATCGGAGACATTGCAGGCCCTCCCCTGCTTGCACATGCCGCCTCTCAGGAGGGGATTCTTGCAGTACACCATATAACAGGAAAAGAGGTTCACCCCTATAATCCTCATTTAGTACCGCGAGTCAACTATTCTCATCCTCAGGTAGCAAGTATAGGACTGACAACAAGAGAGGCAGAAGAAAAAGGATATGACGTTCAAACCGGCAAATTCCCCTTCGCTGCTAACAGCAAGGCGATCATATCAGGAGAAGAGATAGGCGGCTTCGTTAAAATAGTTGCTGATAAAAAATATGGAGAGGTACTCGGAGTTCATATAATCGGCCCTGAGGTATCTGAATTAATCGGCGGCCTTTCCATGGCCATGTCCCTCGGAGCCACCCACTTCGACATCTCCAACACCATCTTCCCTCACCCTACACTTTCTGAGGTAATTAAAGAAGTTGCCCATGCGGTTGAGGGGCAGGCGATACATATATAAGGTGTAACCATTCTTATTTGAAAAACTTCTTCAAATATTCTTCTTCCTTACCCTGTTCCACGAGATAAAATTCCATGCTATCATTTATCTGACCGAATGGAAGCACCGCCTGTTCATAGTGATGAATAGCCTTCTGTTTTTTCTGTTCAGTCATAATGTTCATGACCTTCTGCTTGTAAACCGTGTCTGTATTTCCTGTCAAATGCTCACCCTTGCTTTCAAGGATATAGACAAGCTCCAGTTCTCCCTTAATGTAAGCGGTTAATTAACCCCATCTTCACAGGTTGAGGGGAAGATGACATGATGGTATCCAACAATGAAAGGAGAGCCGTCATGTCAAATTATTTTGAAGAGTGTAGTGAAGTAGGGGATAGTGATAAGGGCAAGTTCTGGCAGGTGCATATAGAGGCATGGAAGCAGAGCGGTAAGACACAGTCTG
>JACRGV010000062.1 GCA_016212215.1 Nitrospirota bacterium | reverse complement strand
TTCGGTCAGGTTTGAGTGCGACCGATTGAGCAAACCCGAAGGCGTAGTTGAACCTACGCTGAGGGGTTGCGATTGAGGAGCACACAAAGATGGCCGGAAGATGAGATGCATAAATGTATAGGTTATTTTATGACAGACCCTTAGAATAGGTCACGGGTATTCCCTTCTTCCCCATTGCTTTTTAATGACAGACTTTCTCAGATCTTCATATTTAAGGCCGTAACCGCCTTCGAGGAGTTTTCTTGAACTCATAATGAGTGAGATAGTTACAGGGGAGTCATAAGCTGTCTCAAGCAAGGTGGACCCGCCGCCTGTGGACCTGAACCCCATATTAAGTTTTCTACCACTGCCCTCTTCATAAGAAGATGTCATGAAATTAGTAGAACCGCCGCCGATCTCTTTTACAGCATCTTTATTCTTATCAATTGCATCTATTACTCTTCGTGTCCCATCAACATATTTTTCATCATCCACACCAAGGGGGCCGTTCCATACAATTGTCCCTGCCTTATCAACTATACCTGTGTAAAGTTCCTTCGTCTTGTCACCAATATCAACTATTTCATCATCATCATTCAGTTCATGTAAAAGTACAGACTTTAAGATTGTCCCCTCCCGTTTAATCGCATAATCAACAGGCAGGATTAATCTCCTCCCCTGAAGCGGGTTTGGGTCTTTAAACTGGAATTGGTTATAAAGTCTCAATAATCCCTGTGCAAGGTTTATCTCTTCTGCATTATATTCATAGCCGCCTTCCTTTTCTGATTCAAACCCCTTAAGTCTAACCTCACGAAGTCCCCGCAGGTCTTTTTTAACCTCTCCGGGCAGTCCCCGCAGGTCTTCTTCTTTTAACATGGTTAATTGTGCATATACAAATGCATACATCAGGTGACCGCCTACAAGCACATAATCAACAAGCCTCTCACCGATATGCAGGTTAAGTTCAGGGTTGAACATATTGCTCCAGTGTGTTGTCTTTTCTGCCCTGAATATTGCCCTCATAAGCTGTAGGCTGTCCTCGACCTTGTCGCCTCCAACAATCACAATGTAGGGCGAACCGGGTTTCTTTATCTTAACATGCGCCTCAATCTCATCTACAAGCAGGCTTCCGGCAAAGCCCGGTATAAATTCATGTATCCTGTTTGATGTTGCCTCTTTTCTATGGGCAGTTCCAAATGAGTTCTGAATACTTACATCTGCAACTAAGGTAAGTGCCTTTGCCAGCGATTCTCTATTTTTAGTTTCATCAGTATGAAACCTGATATTATCAAGGAGTGGTATAATCCCTGATTTAAAAAGGCCTTTCAGATAATCAGGATTGAACTGTTCCGGAGAGAATGTACCTTTGTCAGGTGCAAACCTTATAATCTCTACATCTCTCTGAAGGGCGTCTGCAAGGGCGGGTGAAATCGGATCAAGGGTTATCGCAGGGTCATAGCCTTTTGGTCTCCCAAGGTGCGTTACTAAAAGTGGTATAACGCCTGCATTTATCAATTCTTTTATAAACGGCGCGGCCTGAAGTATCCTGAATGCATCAGCAACCCGCTGATTACCGCCCCCATCACTGATAAGAGGTACATTAAAGTCGGATTTAACAAGGGCAATCTTTCCCTCAAGTTCCCTTAAATAATCGGATGCTTTTAAATAACCTAATGTACTCTCCATTTTGTCTCCTTTTCGATATTTATTAAGATGCCTAAATAATGCCTATACTTTTTCCTACCTTTTTAAACTTATTTAGCGCCGAATCTAAGTCCATCATAGCATGGGCGGCTGAAATCTGTATTCTTATGCGTGCCTGCCCCTTTGGGACAACAGGATAACTGAACCCTACGACGTAAACACCCTCTGTTAGTAAACGCTTTGACATTTCTACAGCTAACTGTGCCTCTCCGAGCATAACAGGTATTATCGGATGTATACCCTCTTTTATCTTATAGCCCATAGCGGCCATTTCTTTTCTGAAGAATGTTGTGTTTTCCATAAGTTTTTCTCTGAGTCCTGCACTCTCTTCAATGAGCTTGAGTATTGTGATTGCTGTTGAAACTATTACAGGGGGTATGGAGTTTGAAAAAAGATACGGCCGTGATTTTTGTCTTAGCATGGATATAATTTCACTGTGACTGCTTGTGAATCCTCCTGATGCACCGCCAAGTGCCTTGCCGAGCGTGCTTGTAAGAATGTCAACCTTTCCCATTACACCGGCGTATTCTATTGAACCCCTTCCGGTTGGGCCTAAAAACCCTGTTGCATGTGAGTCATCAACCATAACAAGTGCGTCATACTTTTCTGCAAGCAAACATATTTCCTTTAGCGGGGCTATTTCCCCATCCATAGAAAAGACCCCGTCTGTCGCGACAATCCTGAATCTTGCATTAACGCACTCTTTCAGTTTTTCCTCAAGGTCATTCATATCCTTATGTTTAAAGCGTAATCGGTTTGTCTTGCACAGTCTTATTCCATCAATAATAGATGCATGGTTCAGCTCATCTGAAAGTATCGAATCTCTTTCATCAAACAAAGCCTCAAAAAGTCCGGTATTAGCATCAAAACACGAGGTATAAAGGATCGTGTCTTCCATATTTAAAAATGCAGACAGCCTTTTCTCAAGCTCCTTGTGTATATCCTGTGTCCCGCAGATAAACCTTACGGATGACAGCCCATATCCCCATTTTTCAAGGCCGGCCTTTGCAGCAGCTATTATCTCCGGATGATTTGAAAGACCCAGGTAGTTATTGGCACACATATTGATGACCTGTTTTCCATTTACATTTATATAAACACCCTGAGCAGATGAAAGCAGGCGTTCTTCCTTAAACAGGCCTGCCTCATGGATATTTTGAAGCTCTGTTTGAAGATGAGTTTTGAGATTTGTGTACATTTTAGTTCATATGAAAATAACCCCATCCCCACCCTTACCCTCCCCTTGAAGGGGAGGGAACTATCATAGCCCCCTCTCCCTCAGGGAGAGGGTTAGGGTGAGGGTGGGGTTGTTCTGTGCATCTTAACCGTTGTCCATCATCAGCACTACCTTAACAGCCGTCTTTGGTCTTTCCAAAAGTAATTGAAATCCTTTTTCAAAATCACCAAATGGGAGTTTATGTGTAATCACCGGTGATATATCAAGTCTGCCGGATTTGAGTAGGTTGTGCATCCGGTACCATGTATCAAAAAGGATTCTGCCGTTTATCCCATAAAGTGTGATCCCTTTGAAAATAATCTGGTTTGTAATATCAACTGTTACAGGGTTTGAGAAGATGCCGAATGTTGAGATCCTTCCTCCTTTTCTCAATAACTTCAATCCCTGCTCAAACCCCTCCGGACTCCCTGACATCTCAAGGACAATGTCTACGCCTTCCGAAAATGACCCCATCCCCACCCTAACACTCCCCCATTTAGTGTCGGGGAGGGAATTTTCCTGCGTTTCCCTGTCCCCAAATGCAGCCTCGGGTAAGGAAATTTCCTCTCCGTCAGGGAGAGGATTAAGGTGAGGGTGGGGTTTATCGTGGGCAAGAAACACCACATCCGCCCCCATCTTCTTTGCAACTTCCAACCGCGGCTTATTGTGACCAATCAGGCCAATCCAGCTTGCACCGGCCGCACGGGCGATGCCCGCTGAGAATAGTCCTATGGGGCCGTCTCCAATAATCAGGACTGATTTGCCGGTGACCGGTTCAACAAGCGTGGCATAAAGTGCATTTCCGAGCGGGTCCTGAACAGAGGCGAACTCCAATGGCATATTAATATCGTTTTTCCATACACCCCTATACGGTATTGCAATATACTCTGCAAAAGAGCCGTTTGTGTCCACACCAAGTATTTTAAGATTACTGCATATATGCTGCTGCCCGACCCTGCACTGGAGGCAATGGCCGCATACGATATGGCTGTCGGCAGTAACATAATCACCGATTGAAAAACCGCTTACCCCCTCCCCGATATTTACAACATCTCCTGCAAACTCATGACCGGTTATAAGCGGGAAGGATTTTATCCTGTTCTGTGCCCATGAATTCCATTTGTATATATGCAGGTCAGTGCCGCAGATGGAGGCCGCCCTTACCTTTACGAGTATCTCGTCATGTTTGATTGAGGGGACATCAACTGACACCATTTCAAGGCCAGGCCGGGGGTCTGTCTTCACAATGGCCTTCATCTTTTCAGGAAGTACGGACATCTTGTTTGAAGTAATCTGCTATTAGTTTCCTTAATTCTATTGTAGAAAAAGGTTTTCCTATGTATGATACCTTTGTATCCTGTAAGAACTTCTGTGTCTCTGAATTTATTGAATCACCGGTTGTAAATAGTATCTTATTTATCAGTTCAGGTCTGGACCTCCTGAGTGTCCAGTAAAGCTCCTTGCCGTCCATATTCGGCATCCTGATATCACTGATTATCAGGTCGTAGTCTTTGTTTTTTATCTTATCCATTGCAATCTTTGCATCAGATGCAACGCAGGCATTATGTCCCATACTCTCGACTATTGCCTTAATAAGTTCAAGTATACTTTCTTCATCATCAACAACAAGTATGTTTTTCTTTTCCCCGCCTGCTGTCTCAATATCAGCAGCACTCGCTGTTACTGCTTTTTTTACCTCAGATTCAGACAAGATCGGTAGTTCAATAATAAATGTAGCACCCTCTCCCTGCCTGCTTGTAACACGAAGCTCACCATTATGCTCTTTTATAATACCGTAAGAAATACTCAATCCCAGTCCCGTACCTTTGCCCACCTCTCTTGTTGTAAAGAATGGGTCAAAAATCTTTTTCAGGTTTGTTTCTGATATACCAGGGCCGGTATCACTAAAATAGATTTTTATTGTCCCTTCGTTATGTTCAGTCCTGGCGGTTAATTTATGCTTTCCCCCCTTTTCCTTCATGGCAAGGTGGGCATTATTTACGATATTTAAAAAGACCTGCTGGATTGTGTAAGGGTCTACCGTTGTATAAGGAAGAGTGGCGTCAAGTTCTGTGACTGCTTCAATATTATCTACAGTTAGCTGATAGGCCTTTAGTTCTAATGTCTGCTTTACAATGTCATTAATATTTACATACTGTTTTTCAATCTTATGCTGACGCGCAAAGCTCAGGAGATTTTCAATTATCTTTTTACATCTCAGGGCGGCATTATTGATCTTGCCAAGTTTTTCCTTCAGTGCAACATCTCCGAAAGACTCCGAATCAATAAGAAGCTCACAGTATCCTATTACCCCTGTCAGCGGATTATTTAATTCATGTGCAACGCCTGACAATATCTCACCGAGTGATGATAATTTCTCTGCCTGTATTAGTTGCTCTTTCAATATCGTTTCTTCTGTTACGTCTCTGATATATTCTACCCTGTGAAGTAATCTTCCCGTACTATCACATACAGGGAATACATATCTCTCAAGTGTCTTGTTGTTCTTTGTTGTAACACGGTTTCTATGCGGCACTAGTGACTTTCCCCCGTTTCTAAGGTCACATTCCGGGATTATCTGATCACAGCCATATACAAAGTTATAGCACTTTTTACCGATTACCTTCTCTTCAGGCAGGTTATATGCCTCAAGAAATGCCTTATTGACCTCAAGTATCGTACAATCAGGGCTGAGCAGGACAATGTAATCTTTAATGCCGTTGTAGATAATTTGAAGTTGGTCTCGTGTCTTTTTTAATTCCTCCTCTTCCTGTGTAATCCTCATGTTTGCATCAAACAGTTCATTTGACTTTTTCTCAAGCTCTTCGTTCAGTATGGTCAGCTCTTCATTTGCTGACTGAAGCTCTTCTGCCTGGGACTGGGACTCTTCCAGCGATACTTCAAGCTCCTGATTTGATGCGATCAATTTGTCATTCAGGACTGATAGCTCCTGACTTTTCTTTTCCATTTCAGAAACATGGACTTCCCTTTCCCTTGTACTTTCTTTTAGCTCGACTATCATTTCATTAAATGACCTCGAAAGCATTGAGACCTCATCCCTGGTATCTTCCGTGACATCTACAGGCACAAGTTCCATTTTATCTGCGGCAGTATCTCTTGTCCTGTCTGCAAGAATTTCAATGGGATGTGTAATCTTTCTGGTCACAAAAAATGCCGTCCCTCCGGCAAATAGGATACTTAGTCCGGTAATAAGTAATATGCTGATCCTGTTACTGCGGTGGTGAACCGTGAATTTACTCTCAGGCACGCTTACTGAAAGGGTGCCTATTACTTTACCTTTATTATCCTTTATTGGAGAATAGGCACCGATAAAAGGTTCTTTTATCCATGGTATCTCTCCTGTATAAGTTTTACCGGTATTTAATACAGCCATTATACCGGCAGTAATCGGAACACCGATCGCCCTTGCACCCTCTCCTGCAACCTTGTTTGTGGCAATTCTTACTCCATTCTTTGTAATTGTTGTATGTGAATCAGGGATTTTTGAGGCAAGTGTATCTGTAACAAAATTATCCTTATTTAATATGTCTCCTGTGATTATTGCACCAACAACATTACCTGTACTATGTCCATCAAAGACCGGTACAACAACGGTTACCATTAATGCATCATTTTCCACGGGATAGCCGGGGTTATATTCCCCCGGCCTGTTCTGTAATTCAACTGGTATTGCAATATCTTCTGCGAGCTTATCGCCCTCTTTCTGCAGTAAAGCCCTCGGCATAACCTCGGTAGAGATAACTGTTTCACCGGTAGTCATGGCCTTTTTTACTATACCGTTTAATTCAAAGATGTCTCCGGAGTTTTCACTGTTCAACCTTGATATGACCCGGCCATCTTTATCCGTTACAGCCCAGACATCTACATAAGGTCTTTTATTCTTCCAGTGGGCCATCTTATCTGTGATAAATTTTTTATCATGTTTTATGATTGCAGTTTCTATAAGTTCCGCAGCCTGCAGCATGCCATATTTCATCTGGTCAGCCCGGACATAGTACTGTATCCATGCGGCCTCAAGATTCTGTTCCGTACCGCTTTCAATTTCCTGTCGTAATTTTTTTGCTGTTAATCTTTCCGTTACAATTGCCGTGAGCACCATAGGGACGATAACAACTGAAAGGAAGGCCGCCAACAGCTTTGTCTTCAGGGAGGCATTATTGATCATCTCTTTTATTCCGTTTGCCGGCATATTCATTCAATACCTAAATCTTCTGGTATATCTTTTCCTTTCTAAAGACCTCTGTAAATCTGCCCCTTAATGAATGAGGTATAACTTCACTCTTCCCAAGTATTAAGAATCCGCCTTTATCAAGGGAATACCAGAACTTCTCAATTACCTTTTCCTGCAGATCCTTTTCAAAATAGATAAGCAGGTTACGGCATATTGCAATATCTATATGGGACAGATGGATATTGGATACGATATTGTGGACGCCGAATGTTACAAGATTTCTAATCTGTGGAATTATCTGATAACGGTTGTCAATAGATATGAAACAATGATTTTTTAAACAGAGCGGTACATTCTGCAGAAGCGTTTCATTGTAAATCCCTTTTCTTGCAAGTTCAATTGATATCTCGTCAATATCAGTTGCAAATATCTTAATATTACATGGAAATCCTGATAAGGAAGGACTGCTATTATGAGCAGTATAATATTTCTCTCTGGCCTTTGAAAGGAGTATTGCAAGGGAGTACGGTTCTTCTCCTCTTGCACATCCACTGCTCCATATCCTAATGTTACTCTGTTTTTTCGTTTTTAACCTTTCTACTGTCTCAGGTATTATATACGCCTCTATCTTGTGGAAGACCTCCGGGTCACGGAAGAACTCACTTACCTTAATTGTGATTTGATTGAAGAGCTGATTAAATTCCCGAGGTTCTGCATCAAGCAGGTTTATGTAGTGTTCATAAGGGAGTCTTGAAAAGGCAAGTCTTCTCTCGATGCACCGCTTAAGGCTTGACTTCCTGTATCTGCGGAAGTCCCAGCCCCTTTCCCGGTACATTTTATCAAGAATCGTGTCTATATGTTCTTCTGAAAGTGCAGGCTCAGCCATGTTACCCCCTCCTCTACATTAGCTGCCTGAAGTTGAGCCATATTAACAGAGTTATCAGGCAGTAGTCAATGATTAAATATTGCAACACTTGTGCCACCTTACCCCTTGCGTATTCGGGACAAGAATGTCCCGCCCATCGCGATAGGCGGGGTTTTCTAACCCCGCTGTTAGGCCATTTGCCCGATAGTTCAGCGAGAATTGCCTGTGCAATTGACTTTCAATTTTCATACGAGTAAGCTAAAAACATAATCATGGAGTAATACCTTATGATAATAGAAATATCTGTTGCTGTTATAGCCGCATGTTTCGTGTTAATCGTGGTCAGGTTATACACATTGAGTATACGAATAGAGGAGGCAATCAAGCGGATGGAGGAATTTCTGTTGAGGATGGAGAACGATATAAGACCTGTGATTTATGATGCAAGGAATATTATGAATGACATGCGGGGAATAATTGAAACAGCAAAGCACAGTACAAAACAGATTGATAATATAATAGAGGAGGTAACAGGTCCGATCAGGAAAATTGGCATGGTTATTAAGGCATTAAGGGCAGGATTAAATATATTTTTAAAAAAAAGAAAAGGGGGTGAGTGACATGGGCTGTGATCATGGTAGAGGAGAAAACTTAATATTCTTTGTAGTAGGCGGTCTTATAGGTGCGGGAGTAGCCTTGCTATATGCGCCTAAATCAGGAAAAGAGACAAGAGAGGACATCCGGAGGATTGCAAATAAAGGTGCTGAGAAGTTTATGACTGAGAAAGATGCGATTCAGAGGAGGCTTTCAGACCTGATGCACGAGATCAGCAGCAGGACAGAAGAGCTTGTACGCGGCGGAGTTCAGCTTGCTGACGATAAAAAACGCGAAATCCTTGCAGCTATTCAGGCAGCGAAGAAGGCTTATGATGAAGAGAGGAGAAGGCTTGAGTCGGAAAGGGAATCAGGTATCTGACCCCAACTTTTCCTCACCCCCTAAGATTATTCCCTCCCCCTTGAGGGGGGAGGGTCAGGGTGGGGGTGAGCTATGAGATTTTCGGATGTACTAAATTTTATTTTTACCCCTTCCTTTCATTGACAAACCAATTATCACGTTGTTATGATAAAAGTCCCTTTAAAATACAGACCACTGATGGAACACGAATGACACAAATTTTACGAATGATACGAATATAAAAGTATAAAAGTATTTAATTCGTGGCATTTGTCTTATTCGTGAAATTCGTGGCCAATGTTTTTTAATTTTAAAATGGAAATAAATGTTACAGTTAATGGTGAAAAGCAACACATAATTGAAGGGACTTCCGTCTCTTCCCTGTTGAATATGATGAATATCAGCCCCCAGCTGGTTGCAATTGAGTATAATATGGAGATACTGGATAAGAAACAATTTGACTCAGTCTTATTAAAAGAAGGGGACAGGCTTGAGATAATTACCTTTGTGGGAGGCGGAAATGGATGACGTATTAAGAGTGGGCGGTATGGACATCAGGTCCCGGTTATGGGTAGGGACAGGGAAATATAAGGACTTCAAGGAAACAAAAGAGGCAATTGAGGCATCCGGCGCACATGTTGTTACAGTAGCAGTCAGGAGGGTAAACATAACAGACCGTTCAAAGGAAAACCTCCTTGATTACATAGACCCTAAGAAATATATAATACTACCGAACACCGCCGGTTGCTACACAGCAGATGATGCTGTGAGGACAGCAAGGCTTGCCCGTGCCGCGGGGATATCTGACCTTGTAAAACTTGAGGTCATTGGAGATGAACGAACACTTATGCCGGACAATGAGGCTTTATTAGAAGCGGCAAAGATATTGGTAAAAGAAGGGTTCATTGTGCTCCCTTATACCAATGATGACCCGATAATGGCAAGGAAATTAGAGGACATAGGCTGTAGTGCAATTATGCCGCTTGCTGCCCCGATTGGTTCAGGCCTGGGCATAAGAAATCCATATAATATAAGGATAATAAAAGAATTTGCAACAGTTCCGGTAATAGTAGATGCAGGGGTTGGTACTGCATCTGAAGCGGCTGTAGCCATGGAGCTTGGATGTGATGCAGTTCTTATGAATACAGCCATAGCTTGTGCTAAACAACCTGTTATGATGGCCCATGCAATGAGGCTGGCTGTTGAGGCCGGAAGACTCGCGTATCTTGCCGGCAGGATACCGAAGAAGCTATATGCCTCTGCCAGCAGTCCGCTGGGAGGGATGATAGAATAAGGCGAGAGGTAAGAAGCAAGAAGCCTCCCCTCGCCCGGACCCTCTTCCGCAAGGGGAGAGGGATGCTAAGATTATTCCCTCCCCCTTGAGGGGGGAGGGTCAGGGTGGGGGTGAGCTATGGAGACATTCAAGTGAACCCCCATGAATCGAGGGTTCACAAAGGGCCATGAAAATCAGCGGGACAAGAAAGTCCCGCCTATCCTCATAGATTTGGATAGGCGGGGTTTTCTTACCCCGCCGGAGAGATTTTCGGATGAACTACATTGATTTTAACTTATACCTCATCGCTGACCCGTCTCTGGTACAAAACGATTTTTTAACAAGTGTGAAAAAAGCGATTGATGGTGGTGTCAAAGGTATACAGTTCAGAGGTAAGAATTTGACGGCTAAGGAGATGTTAGGGACAGGAGAGAGGCTCAGGGCATTGACTGCAAAACACGCTGTAAAATTATTTATAAATGACCGGCTGGATGTTGCAATGGCACTGGGTGCAGACGGTGTACATTTGGGGCAGAATGGCTTCAGTGTTGGACTTGCCAGGAAGTTGTCGGGCAGTAGATTTACAATTGGTGTATCAACTCATAGTCTTAAAGAGGCAAGGAAGGCCGCAGATGACGGTGCTGATTTTATTACATTTGGCCCGATCTTTGCAACACCTACTAAATTAGTATATGGACCGCCGGTTGGGTTGAACAGACTATCAAGTGTTACAAAGAAGATCAGGATTCCGGTGTTTGCAATCGGTGGCGTTAAAAAAGAGAGTATAAAGGCTGTAATTGGAAAGGGGGCTTATGGGGTAGCAGTTATTTCTGCTGTATTAAATGCAAGGTCAGTGTATAAAGCAACTGTGAATATTCTTGATGAACTTGTAAGGCAAAAATCGTAACGCAGATATGATATTTTAGAGACTCTTCCACACAATTCGGACTGAAGTAGTTAAGTTGACCTTGTAGTTTATAGATGGTAGAATTTAATTACGTAACTCATTGAAGAATAAGGATTCTTCAGCCTCTATGAGAAAGGAGATAACATGTCCGAGACAAAGAAAAACTACAGATTACCAGCCATAAAAACCCAAATAAAGAAGTCATTGGAGATGCCGTCATCATCTTCTTCTGCGTCTTCAAGTGAAGCAAAGATAGCAGAGTATGAGAAGGAGATTGAAAGCCTCTGTGATCACGTAAAAAGCCTCGAAGAGGAACTTCAGCGTGTTTATGAATCCAGGTTCAAACTGGATAGTGCATTCAAACAGAATGAAAAGTTGACGTCTGCACTCCATGAAGCAAAAGATCAGATACAGGCATTAAGGAAAGAGGTAGAAAAACTTACGTCACCCCCTGCAAGTTATGGTGTTTTCGCTGATACTAATGATGACGGTACAATAAATGTTTATGTATCCGGCAGAAAACTAAAGGTGAATGTCAGACCCGGTATTGAGATAACTACACTCCGTAAAGGCCAGGAGGTGATTCTGAATGACGCACTTAATGTCATTGAGATACGCGGCTATGATAGTCAGGGAGAGGTGGTCCATTTAAAAGACAGGCTGGGAAAAGATAGGGCAATAATATCCCTACATGGTGATGAAGAACGTGTTGCTGAAATTGGTGAACCTCTTCAGGGGACAAAACTGAGTGTAGGAGATGTCCTTCTGTTTGACCAACGGTCAGGTCTGCTGTTAGAGAAATTACCCAAGACAGAAGTCGGCCAGGTAATACTCGAAGAGGTTCCTGATGTTGCGTATGGAGATATAGGCGGATTGAAAAAACAGATAGAAACCATTATGGATGCCATAGAGCTTCCATTTGTATATCCGGAACTATTTAAAGAGTACCGCTTACTGCCGCCTAAGGGTGTTTTGCTATACGGCCCTCCGGGGTGCGGAAAGACCCTTATTGCAAAGGCAGTGGCCAATTCTATTGCAAAGCGGCTGGAATCAAAAGGGGAAAAGGATGTACGCAGCTATTTCCTCCATGTCAAAGGCCCTGAACTGCTGAATAAATATGTCGGTGAAAGTGAACGTCAGATACGTGAGGTATTTTCTAAAGCAAAAGAGAAGGCTGATGAAGGTATGCCTGTTGTAGTATTCTTTGATGAAATGGATGCCTTGTTCAGGACAAGGGGAACAGGTGTCTCTTCTGACATTGAGTCTACAATAGTTCCTCAGTTTTTGTCTGAGATTGATGGTGTAGAGAGCCTGCGGAATGTAATTGTAATTGGTGCAAGTAACCGGCAGGACCTGATTGACCCTGCAATACTGAGGCCGGGGCGGCTTGATATTAAGATAAGGATAGACCGTCCTGATGCAGATTCAGCAAAGGATGTATTCAGCAAGTATCTTACTACTGATTTACCGTTTCATAAATCTGAAATGGACCATGATAACGGAGATGCGGAAAAGGTTACTGAAAGATTGATTAATCTTACAGTTGAGCGTATGTATAGTCTTGACGAAGAGAATAAATTCTTAGAAGTAACTTATGCAAATGGCGATAAAGAGATACTGTACTTCAAGGATTTTGTAAGCGGTGCAATGATAGAGGGGATTGTAGCGAGGAGTAAAAAACATGCAATAAAGAGGGCAATTACCCTTGGAGAGGGCGGCATTAAGGAGGAAGACCTTTTGACTGCTATTAAAGATGAGTTTAAGGAAAATGAGGATCTTCCGAATACAACAAATCCTGATGACTGGGCCAAAATCGCCGGCAGAAAGAATGAGCGTATTGTTCATGCTCGGACTATCAGCGGTAAGGCTAAGGAAACCAGGCGTATTGAGACGGTAGCAACAGGGCATTATTTATAAGCCCGAAGAGGCCAAAAAGGCCAAAAGGGAATGACATGTCAACAAAACAGGTAATAGGAACAGAAACAGAATTTGGGATAACATCGAGAAATACTGATGGATTTGATCCGGTATCTGCCTCGATATTCCTCATAAATCACCTGCGGCCATTTTCTTCCCTGAAGATTTTATGGGATTATGAAAATGAAGATCCGCTTGTAGATGCAAGGGGGTTTACTGTAAATGGAGAAAGGGAAAGACCTGCACAGGATGCGAACCTGAACCTGAATAAACCGCTTGAGAACGGCGGACGATTGTATATTGACGGTGCGCATCCGGAATATTCCACGCCTGAGTGTGTGAACCCGAAAGATGTTGTGACTTATGAAAAGGCAGGAGAATATCTGATGCAGGTTTGTATTGAAAATGCCAACAGGGTGAGGAAGGAGGAAGACAAACTCTTTGTATATAAAAACAACACAGACGGCAAGGGAAATAGTTACGGGTATCATGAAAATTACTTGATGCTGAGAAGTACGCCGTTTGAAAAGATTGTCCGGAACCTGACGCCGTTTCTTGTTACAAGACAGATTTATGCAGGTTCGGGTAAGGTCGGGACAGACAATAAAACAGACCCTGCGGATTTCCAGATATCACAGAGGGCAGATTTTTTCGAGACACTGATTGACCTTAATACAATGGCCAAACGGCCCATTATAAATTCCCGTGATGAACCCCACTCTGACCCGAGTGTATTCAGGCGTCTTCATGTTATTGTCGGTGATGCTAACATGGCAGAGTACTCAACATACTTAAAGGTCGGGACAGCGGCGTTGGTGCTTCAACTCGTAGATAATAATATTGATGTTCCCGGGGTGGAACTTGAAAATCCGCTTGAGGCAATAAAGTCTGTATCACGAGACTTGTCACTTAAAAAGACTATCGCCATGAAAAATGGAAAGAGGTTGACTCCGATTGAGATACAGCGGATTTATTTGGAACATGCATATAAATATTTCTCAAGCAGGGAGAGCGAGCCATTTATATATGAGGTAATGCGTAACTGGGAAGAGACATTAAATATACTTGAAAAAAACCCGGCAGAATTGAACACAAAGATTGACTGGTTGATAAAATATCAGATGATTAATACTTACCGTGAAAAAAGGGATTACAAATGGGATAATCCAAGGCTTGCGATGATGGACTTGCAGTATCACGACCTTAATCCCGGTAAGGGGCTTTATTATACCCTGAAAAAGGATGGTTATGTTGACCCATTTGTGTCGGAAGGGGCGGTTATGCTTGCGAGAGACATCCCGCCAAAGGATACAAGGGCATTTTTCAGGGGTACATGTATTAAGAAGTTTCCAAAAGAGGTTTATGCGACGAGTTGGAGCTCTGTATTGTTTGACATCGGTAACTTTACGATTAAACGGGTACCTTTGTTAAACCCCCTGAGAGGGACAGAGGCACTTGTGGGTGATATATTCACCAGGTCTGAAACAGCGGAAGAACTCTTAAAAAATCTTTCCGCATAAGGGAGGGACGTCCATGGGCTATCAGGAAAAGGAAAAGAAAAGATCTAAGGAAAAAACAGAAAAACCTGTTGAGGCCAATCCGGAGGTAATAGAAAAGGGGAAACAGATCAAGAAGGATGTAGATGAACTTCTTGACAAGATAGATGATGTATTGGAGGAGAATGCTGAAGAGTTTGTTAAAAACTACGTTCAAAAAGGCGGGGAATAATATGTGGAACTCAAGTTTCTATGATTATCTTGTATCTGAGCATCCAGGCTTGTTACCGCAGAAAGAATTAAACAACAGTGAAGTCAGTTCTGTGAACAGAGAGATGTTAAAGAATGTTCCTCATGGTACTACTGTCCTTGCCCTAAAGTATAAAGACGGGGTCATTATTGCAGGGGACAGAAGGGCTACGGAAGGGTACCAGATTTCTGCACGCAGGGTGGAAAAGGTTTACAGGTGTGATGATTACTCTGCCATTGCCATATCCGGTGCAGCAGGTGCATGTATTGAGATGGCAAAGTTATTACAGGTGGAGCTTGAACACTACGAGAAACTTGAAGGGGTCACTCTTACAACAGAAGGCAAGGCAAACAAGTTATCCCAGATGATAAAAGCGAATCTGCCCCTTGCCATGCAGGGATTGATAGTCATTCCAATCTTTGCAGGATATGACCTTAATAAGCAGGAAGGCCGGATTTACAAATATGATGTTACAGGCGGCAGGTATGAAGAGACGGATTACTATGCCACCGGGTCGGGTGGAAAAGATGCAAGAAGTACATTAAAAAAGTTTTTTTCACCGGGGATGACTGAGGATAAAGGGATTCAGCTTGCATTAGAGTCTTTGTATGATGCGGCTGAAGAAGACGTTGGAACCGCAGGCCCGGATCTGGTGCGGGGGATATATCCTACAGTTAAGGTTATTAAGAAGACCGGCATTGAAGACGTAGACAGTGTAACAATTGAAACCGTTTACAAGCGGCTG
Source organism: Nitrospirota bacterium (assembly GCA_016212215.1). Taxonomy (NCBI): domain Bacteria; kingdom Pseudomonadati; phylum Nitrospirota; species Nitrospirota bacterium. The sequence goes on along the minus strand of JACRGV010000062.1, from coordinate 15,503 downwards.
ATTGGCGATAAACAGAAGTCAGCAAAAAAGGAGAGATAATATATGCCTCTTCCCTATTATGTTTCACCCGAACAGATGATGCAGGATAAGGCAGAGTATGCACAGAAGGGTATCTCAAAGGGGAGGTCTACTATAGTTATGGAGTATGAAGATGGGATACTTTTTTTTGCAGACAATCCGAGTGCTTCATTAAATAAGATAAGTGAGGTCTATGACCGTATTGCATTTGCAGGGGCCGGTAAGTACAGTGAATTTGAGAGCCTTAGAAAGGCGGGCATCCGTCATGCAGACCTGAAGGGTTATGCATACAGTCGTGATGATGTTTCAGCCAAGTCTCTAGCAAATGCCTATTCACAGTCTATGGGAACTATGTTCAGTCAAGAGATAAAACCGCTTGAAGTTGAGATACTCGTTGCTGAAGTCCATGACGGCTCCGGGGCAAATGAAATCTACAGGATTTTATATGACGGCAATATTTGTGATGAAAAGGGGTACGCAGTCATAGGCGGCAAGTCTGAAGCAGTAAAGGTCTTTTTAAAAGATAAGTACAGGGCAGGCATGAACCTTAAAGAGTCATTAAAATTATCTGTTGAGGCACTTGAATCAACGGTTAAGACAAAACTTGAAAAAGAAAATATGGAAGTTGCCGTACTGGACAGGGGTCGGAATGGAAGAAAGTTCAGAAGGATTAAGATAGATGAATTAATCACACTCCTGAGTTAATTGGGAAGAGATAATTAACAATAGAGCTTTGTAATTAAAATAGAAATTTTCGGGTGAACTTGGCAATAAAAACCCCACCCTCACCCCGATCCCCCCTCCTGCCTCCCCCCGCAAAAGAGGGGGGAGGGATTTGGAAGGAATTTAATTGCAGCTCTCCCTGAGGGAGAGGGTACTTAGTTTATTCCCTCCCCTTCAAGGGGAGGGTTAGGGTGGGGATGGGGTGATTTTCTATGGAAACAAGGATATATGGATTAGAAAATGAATATGGATTGATTTTTTCTTCAAAAGAGAAAAACTCCATCCCCCTTGAGAGGATATTAGGGTATCTCTTTGAGGGCATCATATCAAACAGTTGGTCTTCAAATGCCTTTCTACCCAATGGCGCACGATTTTATCAGGACACAGGCTGTCACCCTGAGTATGCAACACCTGAATGTGATAATGTCTTTGACCTTGTTGTGTATGACAAGGCAGGAGAGCGGATACTTGAGGCATCTCTGAATCTTGCAGAGAGGCGGATGCATGAAGATGGTATAGCCGGTGAAATATTTATTTACAAAAATAATACAGATTCAGCAGGTAATACTTATGGATGCCATGAAAACTATCTGGTGGCGAGGCATATTGACTTCTGGAGGTTTTCAGAGAGATTAATTCCCTTTTTTGTTACCCGCCAAATCTATTCCGGTGCAGGAAAGATTCAGAAAGAGGCAGGTAAGACATACTATTCCATATCACAGCGCTCCCAGCATATAAACCAGAAGATATCATGCTCCACAACCTCTTCAAGGAGCATTATAAACACAAGGGATGAACCTCATGCTGATGCTGAGAAATACCGCCGCCTGCACATAATCGTAGGCGATGCAAACATGTCTGAGTACACCACCTATTTAAAAGTGGGTACAACCGCCCTCATCCTTCAGATGATTGAAGATGGTTATCCTGTAAGAGGGATGGATTTAGATGACCCTGTCCGTGCAATTAAAGATATTTCAAAAGATCTGACCATGAAAAAGACGGTAAAACTTGAAAATGGCAAATCCTATACAGCCGTTGAAATCCAGAGGGTCTATCTCGACCTTGTGCAGAATTATCTTGCCCACAGGGAAAAGAGTAAAGTGGTATCGGATATCCTGGAAAAGTGGGAGTATGTACTGGATAAGCTCGATGAAGACCCTGTTGCGTTATCAAGATATGTTGACTGGGTTACAAAATATGAGCTTATAAACTCATACAGAAATAAGAAGGGATATGACTGGGATGACCCAAAAGTAGCAATGATGGATTTACAGTATCATGATATTAAACGAGACAGAGGTTTATATTATCTACTTGAAAGAGAGGGCCTTGTGGAAAGGGTTGCTGAAGATACTGACATAGCAAATGCTATGGAGTACCCGCCGCAGAACACAAGGGCCAAACTCAGAGGTGATTTTATACGTGTAGCCAATATGAAAAACAGATCATACAGTGTAGACTGGACATATCTTAAATTAGACGGCTATGGCGAAGAAACCGTATTATGTATGGACCCATTCTCCTCGCATGACAAGCGCATCGAAAAGATGCTTATGCATCTTGCTTATACAAGATAAACCCGCTAAAATCTTTCCGTTAATTTATACAAAATAAGGTACAACAAATGAACCCGAAAATTTCCCGACCCCATACTCCCCAAAAAACAATTGCAGACTTTTTGAAGATTTGTAATAATTTATATTGTAATGAAACGTGATCCCTTACCAGTTGAATGTGACAGATACTTCTGGGATATAGATATCCATAGTTTGTCTGGATTCTTAGGGTTACATGCTCACAACTTTAAGAATCCCATTGAGCAGATCAGCGGGGTTGGGTGGACAGCCTTTTACATAGGCATCAACAGGGATGATGTTTCCGACGCCGCCGAGGGATGCGTAGCTGGTGCCGAATATTCCTCCATTGTTTCCGCAGTCGCCCACTGCAACAACAAGTTTAGGATTGGGCATGGCGTTGTAGGTCCTGCGGAGGGCGATCTCCATGTTTTTTGAAACAGGGCCTGTGACTAAAAGCAGGTCTGCAAATCTTGGTGATGCGGTGAAGTGGATACCGAAGCGTTCGCAGTTATAGATTGGGTTGCTCAATGCATGAATCTCCAGTTCGCACCCGTTGCATGAGCCTGCATCTACAAACCTGATTGTCAGGCTTCTCTGGAATTGTTTTAATATATCCTTTTCCAGCCTTGCACCGACAATCTCAATCTCCGCCTCTGTCTCGCTGGGCAGCGGTTCTGTGACAATGCCGGTTCTGAATATCTGATAAAGAATTCGTAACAATTAAGTAGCTCCTTTTTCGATTCGGAAATCCTTACGGCGGGGTTGGAAAACCCCGCCTATCCTAATAACCCATTACCTATATTCTCACAGGTCATGCCCTGAATATGACTGATTAAAGCTTTTGTTGCAAAGGGGGAAATCAGGTACTATGTTTCCGTGGATGGCCTGTTCGACTGCAAGCCAGTTTACACTGGAAGGGTCTCTTACCATACACCTGTTTATCTCACCTTTTTCCCCTGCCTGAATCCAGTAAACTATCTCTCCCCGCCAACCCTCAACAACAGCAAAGCCTCTTGTGTCAGGTGCCGGATATTTGATACCGGTTTTAATCTCACCCGAAGGAAGTGAGGTCAGTATATTTCTTATGACAATTATAGACTCCCTGACCTCTTCTACTCTAACCCATGTCCTTGAATGGACATCCCCTGCCTGAAGAACTGTCATCCTCGGGACAATCACAGCGTAAGGAGGAAACGGGTTCTGGATACGGCAATCCAGCGGCTGGCCGCTGGCCCTGGCGGTAATCCCTACCACACCAAGCTCCTTTGCAGTATCCGGGGCCAGTACACCTGCGTCCCTCACCCTGTCTTCAAGGGAAGGGTTTTCATCATAGATAGAGGCAAGCCTTTCAAACTCGTCTGAAATCAGGTTCAATTCTGAAAGTATCTCATTTATGCCATCTGCGGTTATATCAACAGATACGCCGCCTATCGCAACCTTGTCCATCATAAGCCGGTGGCCGAACAATTTATAGTTTGTACGTAGCACAATCTCTCTAAGCCTCGATAGTTGATACAAAAGAAAGGCAAAGGCTGCATCATTACATATACCGCCTATATCGCCAATGTGATTTGCTATCCGCTCCCTTTCAAGCATAAGGGCCCGTAACCATAGCCCTCTTTCAGGCGGCTTGCATCCGGGCATTGTAATGGCCTCAACCGCCATGCAGTATGCAAGGCTATGGGCTACAGTAGTATCCCCTGATACACGGCCTGCGAGCCGTACACCTTCTTCCCATGATAATGCCTCAAACCTTTTTTCTATCCCCTTATGCACATACCCGAGTTTCTTTTCAAGGTTTAGAATATCCTCACCAACAGCCTGAAAACGGAAATGTCCTGGTTCAATAATACCGGCATGGACAGGGCCAACAGGTATCTCAAAAACACCGATGCCCTCTGCCCTGATAAATTTATATTCCCCTGTGACCCTCTCCATGTACATGGATGGGTCAAATGCCTTCCTCAATGGCCATGCATCCTTGGGCCAGTCTTCATGTTTTATCCATGGCCTGTTATCAGGATGTCCGGTAGGATTAACACCCATAAGGCTTTGTATCTGGCGCTCAAAACGGAAGGAGGCAGGGAACTTTTTTGTAAGGGTTGGAAATGTTGGGTCGTCAGGAGGGGCATTTGTTTTTACAATAAGGTATTCTGATGCTTTGGCAAAGCAGGCGAAGATGCCGAAGCCTCTTAGCTCACCCCCACCCTGACCCTCCCCCGTCAAGGGGGAGGGAATAAATTTAGCACCCGTTCCCCTTGATTGCTCATCAAATTTCCCCTCCCCTTGCGGGAGGGGATTAAGGGGAGAGGGGGTATGCATGAGTGTTTCATCCGTTGCCCACTCAGCCACAAGCCTTGCATCAGCCTTCTTCATCGCCCTCGCTGCTTCTACGAATCGGCTTCTGGGGACAATAAAGGTTGTTACCCATGCTGGATACTGATGTTCATCCTGCACTGCATCTTCTTTGAGTGTTGTAATAATGATGTCTTTTAATGTGTTCATATTTTTATTAACTTACAGCAATTCTATGTGAAACCTGTCTCCCTTGCAAATGCGGGACAAGAATGTCCCGCCTATCGCGATAGGCGGGGTTTTCTAACCCCGCTGTAACAGCACTTGCCTGATATTTCACCAGGAATTGCTGATTAACTTACTTCAACAGCTCCACTGCCGTATGAAACCAGTCTGACAAAAAAACCGGCATGTAAATTCCTATAATCAGTACCAGCACCATGTGCAGGATAACAGGTATGTGTGATGCCTTTACAGGTGTCTGGTAATCAGGGATAGGCCCTGAAACCATCGGCTGTACCCTTCTGAAGAGGGCGGCAAAGGCAACACCAAGGCCGAGTAAAAGGAATGGGGCGAGATATGGTGCATCCTTCATGGTTGCGGTGAGTATCAGGAATTCGCTTGTAAATACGCCGAACGGCGGCATTCCAACAATAGCCATAACCCCAAGCATCATTCCCCAGCCGACCAGCGGGTTTCCCTTGATAAGACCTTTTATCTTGGTTATCTCCTGCGTCCCGTGCATCTGACATGCATGACCGACAGTAAAAAATATTGATGATTTTGTAAGGCTATGGACAAGCATGTGCAGAAGCCCGCCGAATGTTGCAATAGGGCCGCCCAACCCAAATGCAAAGGTTGCTATACCCATGTGTTCTATGGATGAGTAGGAAAACATCCTTTTTATATCCTTACGCCTCAGGATTGCGAAGGATGAAACGAGTATGGATAGAAGGCCGAACCCCATCATCATCTTTCCTGCCCAATTCGTGCCTGTAGACAAGTCAACCAGTACCTTACATCTGACCAGTGCATAAAGTGCAATATTGAGCAGAAGCCCTGATAGTACCGCTGATATAGGCGTTGGACCTTCACTGTGTGCATCAGGCAGCCAGTTATGAAGGGGAACCAGACCTACCTTTGTGCCGTAACCTACCATAAGGAAGACGAATGCAAGACGAAGCACGGTCGGCTCAAGCTGTCCGCTGACCTGACTCAGGTTTGTCCATAAGAGTGCATCTCCTCCTTCACCCAGAACCTTTTCTGCGGCAAAATAGAGTAGTACAGTACCGAATAGTGCCTGTGCTATACCCACTCCGCAAAGTATGAAATACTTCCATGCCGCCTCAATTGCAGCAGGTGTCCTGTATAAGGAAACAAGTAACACGGTTGAGAGTGTGGCAAGCTCCATGGCAATCCACAGTACACCGATATTGTTGGTCAGTAGTGCAAGGAGCATGGCAAAGATAAAGAGCTGAAACATGGCATGATAGAAACGCATCCCCCAGTGGCTGACACGGCCGTGTTCCCTTTCCCGCCTCATGTATCTCCTGCTGAATATGGCCGTTGTCATGGAGACAAATGCAGTAAGCACAGCAAGGTAGACATTGAAGGCATCAACAAAGAAGAACTTTCCTCCGGCAATCATGGAGCCTTCAAAGTATACATGTACTGCAAGGGCAATACTGGCAACAAAAGTGGCGCCGGAACCGAGAATATTTACCTCAGGGGCAAACCTCCTGTCACCTACAAAGGCAAGGATTATAGCGGCAAATAATGAGACCCCGAGCAGGATTATAAGTGTCACTTACTCTTCCTCCTTCAATCTTGCCATCTGCTCAACATCAAGAGAATCAAAGGTCTCACTGATATGGAAAAAGAATATGCCGAAGACAAATGCTGCTATCAGAATATCCAGTGCCACGCCTAACTCCACAACAAGGGGCATCCCATAAGTTGCGCTGGTGGCTGCAAAGAAGAGGCCGTTTTCAAGTGCAAGGAACCCTATAATCTGTGTAACCGCATGTCTCCTTGTAATCATCATAAGAAGTCCCAGCATAACTGTGGCAAGGGCAACGGCTATGATAGAACGGGTCACAAGGGTTGAGAGTTCCCGGATAGGTGCTGTAAGGTGATAGGAAAATATTACGAGTGCAATCCCCATTAACATTGTAGTAGGTATGTTTACTACTGTGTCAACCTCTTTACGTATCTTAAGCCGGACTATCAGTGTATGGAGGATATAAGGTAGAACTATCACCTTGAGTGCCAGTGTCAGTATTGATGAAATATACAGGTGGTGCTGTTTGGCCACATAGCCTACCACCGCAGTGCTTATGGAAAGAAATAACCCCTGCCATGCAAACAGATGTAACAGCCCGTATACCCGCTTTTGAATCAGTAGTCCAAAAGACGTAAGCAGTACAAGGGCTGCTAGAACACTTATTATCTGTGCTGCAAAATTTACTGACATAGTAATCGAAAATCTCCATAGCTCACCCCCACCCTATCCCTCCCCCGTCAAGGGGGAGGGAATTAGAGGAAGGTAGCAGCCATTTACTGTCTTACTTCTATCTTCTTGCTTCTTGCTTCTTACTTCTGCTACATGTTTACTATCTTCATTCCAGCATAAAATACGATAATAATCCGAGTGTGGCAAAGAGGAATGCGCTTCCGAGGAACTCCTGTACCCTGAATAGCCTCATCTTTGCCAAACCTGTTTCTACCAGTACAAGCCCTACTCCTGCAATAAATAGTTTCACTATAAGTAAACCCGCGGCAACAGGAATTGAAAGCAAGTCCCCTTCCGCAGCAATACCCCAGGGAAAGAACAATGCAACCCCAAGAGTACCAAAAAGGAAAAGCTTCATCATGCCGGCCCACTCAATAAGGGCAAGGTGACGTCCTGAATATTCAAGTATCATAGCCTCATGGATCATGGTCAGCTCCAGATGGGTTGCCGGATTGTCTACCGGTATCCTCCCTGTTTCCGCAAGTGCAATAAGGAGAAAGGCCAGCAGGGCAAAGGCCAGTGACGGCCTGAGCACAAAATCTCCGTGGGCAATCACATTTACCATTTGTGAAAGTGATGTGGACTGACTGATAAGGGACACGGTAAATATGGCCATAAGCATGGCAGGCTCTGCAAGTGTTGCAACTGTTTTCTCCCTGCTTGAACCCATCCCTCCGAAGGCAGTCCCTATGTCCAGTCCGGCAAGTGCCGTAAAAAAGCGGGCAATAGTAAACAGACCGACAAGGGCAATGGCATCTGCAGTTGCAGAGAGCGGTAGTTCTACAGACAGCATGGGGATTATAGCACCTGCAAGCACGGTTGTACCGAATACTATGTAAGGTGTAAACCGGAATATCCATGATGCATTCTCTGCCAGTATTACATCCTTATAAAAAAGTTTAACAAGGTCCCTGTATGGTTGGAACAGGCCGGCAGAGGTCCGCCCCTGTGCCCAGCACTTCACCATCCTCACCCATCCTGTAAACGCAGGTGCGGCAAATAGGATGGCAATAAACTGTAACCACATAACCAAGAACGGATTAAATATATTCATTATAGCAGTACCAGCAGTATAATAATCGTTACAAATGAATAAACAAGATACATCTGTATCCTTCCTTGCTGAAGTTTTCCGGTCTTCCTAGCTATCCAGAAGCTCGAATCTGCCACAGGTGTATAGAACCAGCCCCATAAGCGGTCCCTTACCCTGAGACGGTATAGGATAGACTTAGGAAATGCCTTATGCAATCCCCCATCAATACGCACATCTTCCTTTATCATGAAGATAAAACCGAATATCCTGCGGATAGGCATTGAAAAAGAGGTTCCTGTGTACTGCATCCGTGTATTCAACTTTGCAAATCCGCAATCCCATATTGGCCCCCTGTGAATGGCCGTTTTCCTTGTATGCAAAAATATGTAAATAAGAAAAACAATCACCGGTATTATGATTAACACAAGTGGTGCAGAATAGGACGCCCTCGCATGGGATATGGGTGTAAGCCACAGCCATCCGAATTGCCCTGCTGTAGTTGTAAGTGTTCCACCTACCAGTTGCTCCGGCACTATGTCCATCCAGCTTATAACAATGGTCGGGAAGACCCCGAGTACAAGACATGTTATGGCACTCAATATCATCCCTGCCTTCATCGTCCATGTTACTTCATGCACACTTGTTTTCAGCCCGCGCCACTGTCCCAAGAATGTCATACCGTATGCTTTAACAAAACACCGTGCCGCAAGTGCAGCAGTCAGGGCCAGTAGTGCGGCAGCAAGAGGGAATATCAGTTTTAAGAGCTGACTCGGCAGAGAAGGTGAAAGCAGGAATGCCTGGAATGTAAGCCATTCAGATACAAAGCCGTTAAACGGCGGCAGTGCGGCAATTGAGATACAGCCGAACAGGAATAGGACGGATGTCCACGGCATCTTGTGAATAAGACCGCCCATCTGCTCCATACTGCGCTCATGAGTTGAATGGAGCACGGCACCGGCCCCCATGAATAGCAGACCCTTGAACATGGCGTGGTTAAGTGCATGATAAAGGCCGGCTATAAGGGCAAGGGCGGCAAATACAGGCATGTGGAATGAAGCATAAACCATTGAAAGGCCAATCCCTATCAGGATAATCCCGATATTTTCAACAGAGGAATATGCAAGGAGTTTTTTAAGGTCATGCTGCATAATGGCATAGAGGATACCAAACAGAGCCGTTATCAGGCCGAAGACAAGTACAATTGCCCCCCACCACCAGGGAAAGACCTTTATGAGGTCAAATGCTACCCGGACTATCCCGTAAATGGCGGTCTTCAGCATGACACCGCTCATCAGTGCAGAAACATTGGATGGGGCAACAGGATGTGCCTCCGGCAGCCATACGTGCAGAGGTATCATGCCTGCCTTTGCTGCAAACCCGAAGAATGCAAGGAAAAATGCCGCTGCTGCCCATGCAGGCGTGAATGACGCATGACGCATGGCATCAAACGTATAACCGTTAAAGCCTTCAAAACCTGTTGCAAGACCTGCCATCACTCCAAAGGAAAGGAGGATGGCGATAGCCCCGACATGGGCAACAACTAAATATATAAATGCCGCCCGCCTGTTCTCTGCCTTCTCATCCTCAAACATGACAAGGAAATAAGAGGCCGCGGCCATGACCTCCCATGAGATAAGAAAGAACAAGGCATCATCAGCAAGTATCACCATCAGCATCCCTGCCATGAAGAGGTTATAAAAAATAACCAGCCTCAGGACAGACCTGTGGGCAAGAAATCCTTTGACATATCCTATGGAATATATAGAAACAAACAGACCTAAAAGACCGACGATTGTTAAAAAGAACCCTGATAATGAATCCAGCCTCAGATGAAACGGCAGGTCAGGAAGACCCATGTGTAAGATGTAAGACTCACTTCCGCCTTTCCACACCGTCCATACACCGGCTGAAACAGCAAGACAAGATGCAATCGCGGATAATGGAAAAGAGACATTAATCAACAACCGCTGATTACGCCCAAATAAGGGTACAAGAATAGTAACAGCCAGAACAATCAGGATTGATGATGACGCAAGGATAAACGGAGACATATCCATCTATCTATCCTTTTATCCTTGCGCCCTTAATGTGAAAAGTTTTCAAAGTAGTTTGGGATATGTGATTACTCATCCTGCAATATTTTTTTCTGAAATACCTTAATCTATACTATTTTCAAGAATGAAGTACCAACAATACTATATTAGGATTTTCGTTCCGGGAATGTCAAGAGTTTTTTGGAAAGGGATCCCTATGCGAAAGTAAAATTCAACTACCATATAAAATATCTTGTCCAGAACTCCATAATCAATATGAAATGCTAATGGTGGTTCTAATTGATCGCTTACAACGACAAACAAGCAAGTAAACTCATGGTTCGGAGTGCAAAATCAAGTTGGCATCATGCCGGTGTTAGTCCTGTTCTAATTGACCGTTTCACTGTACCGGCATTCCTACCGCAAATGGAAATTTGTTACAGTACCCTTTCAGGCAGTACCTCGAAAAGCTCACCATCACAAGGTTCAAAATTATTTGGCCACGGAGCTATCATACTACAAAGAAGACGTAACTGGGTAGGTGCATCGCTGTTCACTCTCTCAACAGTTATTTTCAAACTATTGGGACCACACTCTTTCAACAAGCTATGGAAATCTTCTGCGAGGTAGCTCGGGCAGTAACCAACTATAGTTACTGGCTCACCAGTCCGTAGTGCAATTGCAAACTCATCAGAAGGATTCTGCAGATCTGACATTATAAAGAGTTGGTCATTGGGATTAAGGCTATTAATTACCTCTAAAGCGTGCTTGGGCAAATATCGGATACCGCGGCTAAAGAAGCTCACATGGTATTTACCGTCTTTATCTTTTTGAGGACATAGAAATACCTCCATAGAATCCGTCTCTCGAATACCCCCACTACGCCCTAGCAATACAATCGGATTGTCATTACTATCACTATCATATAAGTTAAGCCAGTGAAGAAATTTTTCATATTCAGGCCGTGTCTTAGACAGTAATCGGTTAGCAAACAATGGGAATAATTCACTCGATTCGTACGGAACTTCCAGATTTGACATCCGTCCTAATGGAATAAAATTAGAAGCTTTCTTGGCACCTTTGGTGTACATGAAACAATACACCTTATCGTTGTAAGTTAATCGTCCTACCGGGAACCACCGGCGTGTTTTAGGGTCTTGCCAAATTAGGTACAATTTTTTCATTCTAAGTCTCTTTCAATGTTAGAAGACGTTGTTGGTTGAGTTCAATAATTTTCATGGCAAATTTAATAGCAACATCATTTATACGATCATGGGGGATCTGCTCGAATAGGGACTGTACATCTCGGAAGGATATATTTTCAAGGCGTAGGAGCCATGACTTAGCTGCAACTGGATGTATATCAAATGCCGCACGAAATGCCTCAAAAGTTGACATTGGGTATGGATCTTTAGGACGCATGTAAAATGCAGAATTAGCTTTTTCCACATATCGTTGCATACCTCTTCGCTTATCACGAGTTACCAGCCTGTCTTCTCTGTCCTTATCAGTCTCGTTTCTTCCTAAGCAGGAGGCATGGTCATAGGATGGGGCCAAATGAATGTGCAAATTATCGTTAACCACTAGAGCCCAATTCCCATGATGCCGATCCTGATTAGCAATCCATGCATCCAGCATAAGGTAGCCAACAAAAACATCCACTGCCGATGTAACCCCCGCAAAAATATCCCAACCAATTGGCACCATTATCCTTATATCTTTAACAATAGTCATCACAATCCTTAGGTTATGTTGGCGTACTTTATAGAACTTCCTTTCCGGATATTGAGATAGGATTTTCGCTAACAATTCATTACCGTGCACGAGTCGACCACCCCTTGGGACAAAATTAGGGCTCACAACACCTTTCCTGCCATTCCAGACAGCAAGATCATAGTTAGCATGTGGGAGTCCGAGCAAATTACATAATTCACTTGCGATTTTTTCAGACCAATCTTCTCCGCTGTCGGGCCACCCCTCCTTAAACAGAAAATCTACTCCTCCTTTTTCAAACCAAAATTTTGGCTTAGTGCCAAGCGATTCAGTAAGATTTGCTGCATGATCTGGAACCTCAACAACGGGAAACATTTTAGCCCCTTCAAGTCGTCATAAATCATGAAAATTGTAAACTACATACCATACTTAATTAATTATGGTATCCCAGTTTTGATTCGTATACTTACTACATACCGAGTACATTCGTTCGGATTTGGATGATCTTGTCCGTGTTAATACGATGCCCGAATCGCCAAATCCACGAACGTTGTGGTATGTACTCGATCCCTAAGTAATTAAGGCTTTTACCCTAATGAGGTGCAGGCCAAATTAAGACTGCACGTTTGAAGAGGTCCTTGGAGCGTTGTTCGATTGCCTCTTCATCCCATGTTGTAACTGCATGGAGTTGCTGATTGATAGGCAACAAAGAAGAACTCAGTAGTGCCTGCTTCTTTTTAGTCCAAGGACTGTTGGAAACTGCTGAATTGAGTTCTTGTGTGAGGATTGTAAGATTACCGAATGTCTGTATCAGCGAATTTCGACGGCGTGTGGCATCAGCCTTCGAGTCACCTTGTTCACTTATCCACAACTCCTGTGAAGGGAGACCTTTCGATCCATCTGGCAGTAACCAATAATCAATCCAATTCTGTGGAAGAATATGTTCAACGCTAAGAGGTGAATCAATACTAATATGTTCAGTCTTAACACTCAGGTATGAATCGCTGAGACGACGCAATATGTAGACATTTTTTGCCTTGTTAAGCGTTTGATAGGCGCGTTCAGTTTGCCAAGCTGCGCCGAATGCCTCATCAGTAGGCCACTCAGAAGATTCACCTTTGAGAGTGGAGAAAAATTTGTTAACCATTTCAGGGGATGGCCCGTCACGGCGAAGCGAACGAGTAAGCGTAAGAAATATCCGGTTATAGCTTTTTGTTGTTAGGTTGCAGACAGCACGCCTCAGCAGATAGGATTCGATAGTAATCGAGACATCATTCCACTCTGATGCCGAAAGTTTAACATCCAGGAGAAACAGAAGCAATGGGTAGACTGTACGAATGTCGAAACAATCAAGAAATGTAACAAGTGGAAAAAGAGGATCATTTTTCTTAGGCTCTATGATCCGTCGAAAATCGTCACCCTGTCTGGCAATTGTTTCCAACTCCTCGCGAATATTGGAAAAGGGTTCCTCTTTTTTGATCCAAAATTTATATTCAACAAACAAGTGTGTGATGGGAATATCCACCGTCTGACGACTGGATAGGAAATGCTGCATAAACAGGTCGCTCCGTGGGCGAGTTAGCCGGCCCTGTATAACAGGGACACGCCAGAAATAGTCGTCGAATTTCCGCCAGTATTCGTTGTAGAGCTCCTCCTGAGGTTCGCCCTCGCGAGCGGCGCGAAGGAAAATGAAATTTCGAAGCAAATCTGCGGGGAGCAAAGGCTCTCCCCTGGCATTCAATGTTTCAAAAATTACTTGAGCATCATCCTCACGATCTAAATCGATCACAACGACTTGAAGAGCATTTTTTAGCGCCTGAAAGCACTCTTCCAAGCGAGACGACATAGAAGAGTCTCCGGCAAGTGGGGGTTCTGATGCGGTACCGATAAAGAACTCAGACAATTGATCGTGAAAAAAGAGATATGCTTCAACCATTGTTGGCCGTGGCTTCGGTTTCCTGGCATATTTCGGGTAAATAAGAGGATATTTATTCAACAGCACGGCCCGAGAACGTGAAGTGAGGACATCAATGAATTGAGGACGGTCGGATTGTGTGGGCCAGACCTTAAACCTTTCCACTTCTGGTTCACTCATCATGCCTGTATTCAGTGCAAAGGAATCAGACTCTTTGGCTAAGTCCTCACAGCTTTGTGCCATGCAGAAGTCACGAAAGGCCGCAAGAAATATCTGCAATGTGGTGAGGCGCTGTTGGCCATCAATGACCTGGCGTTTCTCGACGTGAGTAGTCGGCGTTTGCTTCTGGTCAAGAACCATAGCACCCAGGAAATGTACCGGACCGTCCTTTCGGCCTTCGAGGTATTCCGAAAATTTACGAGAGATGTCCTCCCATAATGGTTCCCATTGATGTTCCCGGTTCCAGACGTATTGTCGCTGTAATAGCGGAACTTCGAGGCGAAGTTTCTTTTCGAAAATGGCGAGGAGCGGGACGGCATTGGCTTTCATATTTTTACCTCACTTTGCTTTTCTGAGCATACAATAGCAATACGAATTTTATTTGTCAACAACTGGTTGAACACGTGTTGAAAACGGTAATGTATTATGGTTTGTGTCATAGACTTATACATGAATTATTATTCCCAGATAGAATGTAGATATTTTATTTCGTTTATTTTTGATCTTGTAAACCTACCTTCTGATGAAATAGAAAAACTCCATATTACCTCAAATACCGTCCGACCCTTTTTTATAACTTTCTTTGTAAGATTAGAATAAATACTTGATGGTTGAATCAGCCCAGACATGCCTATGCCTGCAGGAGTATAAGGTGAAGGTGAACCTGCAACAAAAGTTTCAAGAAGGGTTGGAAAAAGTTTTTTGGGCACAGGTAATAAGGGAGTTATTGATGCCGATAGTCCTGCCTGTGAAAATTGCACTGTTGAATAAGGGGAAATATCCTCATTAGTATAAATATACGCTTTCGCCTCAACACTAATTAGGCTGCTCCATGTAATGCATTGCCCTTCCTTTCTAACAAAATTTGGTGGAGATATATACCAAGTTCCATTTTCTCTTTCGGAAGCGCTTTCAGGAATTTCCTCTAATTTATTTGTAAATTGTTGACGAACCATATCTCCAATTTTCTTCCTAACATATAGAGACTTATTTTCATTCTTCTTGTAAAAATATTCCGTAGCTCTTTTTTGAATTTTCTGAATATACAGTTCGTCAACTTTAGAGGCAAGTGTATTAATTAATCCTTTTAGCTCCTCAATATCTTGAAAAATATAAACATTATTCTTTTCATTAAGCCTAACTGTAACAGCACTTCGAAGTAGTTCATCTCCTGTAACTATTGCAATACTACAAATCGCAGGTGTATTAGGGGATGCTTCAACAAGCTGTATTAATTCTTCAAGAATAATGGAATCTCTAAAGCCTTTTTCAGTTTTTCCTTTTTCAAAAGGTGGAACGCGATTAACAGAATTTAAAATGATGTAACCGTTCACGGGTTAAAAAGGCACTCCTTAAAAAAGCACTTCCTGAAATTCCATCAATTTTTTCACCAAGTTTTAAAAGCTTAGAATGACCTACTAAACAAAACTTGCGTTCCAATTCCGGATAGGCTATATTATCA
>JACRGV010000061.1 GCA_016212215.1 Nitrospirota bacterium | reverse complement strand
CGGATGAACTTTCATGAGCGGGGCGCTCACAAAGGGAAATGAAAATAGTAAACAGTAAGCAGTGAGCAGTAAACAGGAAAGGCAGTCTTTATCTGCTAACTGCTTACCGCTTACTGCTTACTTGGGGTCATTTTCGGATGACGACAAGTCTATGATAATTCAGGTCGAGTGCTATTCCGGTTACATGGGAGAAGAAACTCCGCGGCGACTTATTCTTGGAGTGCGGGTGATTGAAGTCGCTGAAGTCCTCGACCGGTGGCTTGCCACTGACCACCGTTACTTCAAGGTTCGGGGAGACGATGGTTCTATGTACATCCTGAGACACGATATGACATCCTTTGACTGGGAACTTATACTATTTGAAGATAAATAAGAGCGTTATAGACTCCGCTTCCATTCCTTTCCTGACATCTACACAGCATCTATTGACAGCGGATTCTTATGACGCGGCTAAACTGAATAAGCAAAGTCATTGTAGGTCATCAAGGTAAGGACTGTAGATAGCCGCACACGTTGGTCAAATAATTTCGGGAATATCTTAATAATGAATTTTGTTCTATCCGGTTTTTTATAACCAATCAATGTAAATAATCTTGCCGCAAAAAGCACACGGAATTTGAATCGGATGGGGTCCACTTTATTGGAATGACTCCAGAAATCCAAACCCCAGTAATATTGAAGGTTGCTGTAAATGCTTTCAAAAGAATAGACTTCTCTTATAACCTTTTTATAACCCTCTGTCAGCTCTTCAGGACTCATCAGTGCAGGTTTAAACACAACATGCCGGGCGTCATACCTGCTCCAGTCTTTGTGTAATATGCGTCCCTCGGCATCCATGCGTTTGTGTAACTCCGTTCCCGGAAAGGGAGTAAGGATATTGATCAGAGGCATTAGGAGCCTTGCCTCTTTGATAAAATGGATGAGTTCATCAAAGGCCGACAGATCATCAAAGTCACTGCCAAGGATAAAGGATCCATGAACAAGGATGCCGAATGATTGTATCTTCTTAATAGCATCCAGGTAATTGAATCTAAGGTTTATTTTTTTGTTCATACGTGTCAGGTTTTGTGATGAGACCGATTCGAGGCCAATCAGAATCGAACCGCATCCGCTATCTTTCATTAACCTCAGGAGGTCATCGTCTTGTGAGATATTAATTGATGCCTGGCATGACCAGTTTAATTTGTATGTTTGAAGCGCCCTGAATAGTTCAATGGCATACTTCTTATTGGCAATGATATTGTCGTCGGCAAAGAAAATAGACTTTTTCTTGAATTGTGCATCTGTCCCATGAATATCCCTAAGCTCCCTTAAAACAATGTCAATCGGTTTGTTCCTGATCTTCTGGCCGTCAAAGGCATAGACTGAGCAGAATTCACAGGAATAGGGACACCCTTTTGTTGTTTGCACAATGTCGGCTAAATAACGATTCCGGGACATAAGAGATCGGACAGCCCCTGATGAAGAAGCGAGACCGGCATAACCATCTGCCTTATATATCTTTCTGAGTATGCCATTCTGGACATCCTGCAGAAGTTCCGGCCAGATGCCTTCAGCCTCACCGACAACAACTGCATCAGCATGTTCAATGGCCTCGTCCGGGCAAAAGGAGGGATGAATCCCCCCCAGTACTGTTTTGATACCTCTTTTTCTGAAATTATCCGCTATTTCATACGCCCTCGGTGCAAACATAGTCCTGACACTAATCCCGACAAGGGCCGCATCCCAATTATAGTCAATATCTTCTATGTTCTCATCAAACACACGTATATCATGTCCTGGCGGGGTCAGCGATACCAGTGTCGGTATAGCTAAAAGGTATGAAAAATATTTTCTGGAAAACAGGAAAGACGATACGAACTTTAAGTCGTAAAAACTTGGTTCATTTTCCAATCCGTTTCTGGGAATAATAAGTGCAATCTTCATGACGCTGACCTGAATGCTAACACAAACCTTCCCGATATATCAACTCACACCTCTTTTTCAAACAAGCTATATTTAGGAAAGCTATATCTCTATTGACAGCAAAATCTCATCCTGATACTTTATTCTCAGGAAAATTAACTATCAATACCATCTTTTCAGTGAAGGAGTTTCCTATGCCTGAAGCAGGTCTCGATGTCGTTGGTTATTGGACTGAGATAAAGCTGAGTATCCTCCGTGATTACTCGGATGCCTATGCTTCAATTCTCAGCCAACAGAGGCATATCAACCATTATTCCTACATAGATGGATTTGCCGGTATCGGTATGCACATTTCCAAAACTTCTGGCCAGGAAATCGAAGGAAGTCCATCAATTGCACTTAATCTACAGCCGGGTTTTTCCCACTATCACTTTATTGACCTCCATAGGAAACGAGCTGATAGTCTTCAGAAACTTGCTGCAGGGCGATCCGATGTGACAGTTTATCATGGCGATTGTAACTCTATTCTGCTGGATCAAGTTTTTCCACAGTGCCGCTATGAAGACTATCACAGGGCGCTTTGTCTTCTTGATCCTTACAAACTAAATCCAAATTGGAATGTAGTTCAGACCGCTGGGCAGATGAGGAGTATAGAGATCTTTCTTAATTTCATGATTATGGATGCCAACATGAACGTCTTTTTGCATAACCGGGGCAAAGTGGCTGCCGCACAGATCGAGCGGATGCGGTCATTTTGGGGTGACGACTCATGGGAGCAAGCTGGATACACCACTGAGCCTGGTCTATTCGGCGACATAGAGAGTAAGGCTTCTAATGAAGATATTGTGAAGGCATACAGAAAACGACTCCAGGAGGTTGCTGGATTCAAGTACGTTCCTGAACCATTGCCCATGAGAAACAGCAATGGAGCGGTGATCTATTATCTATTCTTTGCATCTCACAATAGTACTGGCGACAAAATTGCCCGGTCTATTTTCAAAAAGTATAAAGATAAGGGGATTATTCATGGCCGCTAACTCAGCGATAGAGTGGACCGGGTCCACATGGAACCCGGCTACGGGTTGTACAAAGATCAGCACAGGCTGCAAGCACTGTTATGCTGAACGACTGGCAAAGAGACTCAACGCCATGGGGCAGCCAAACTATGCGAATGGTTTTCACCTGACCCTCCATGATCACGCCCTTGAACTACCGCTCACCTGGAAGACGCCCCAAATGATCTTCGTAAACTCCATGAGCGACCTTTTCCACGAGGATATCCCTATCCAGTTTATTCAGAAGGTCTTCGATGTGATGAATCGAGCCAACTGGCATACTTACCAGATTCTTACAAAGAGGTCGGAAAGGCTGCTCGAACTGGACAGTCAATTGCTATGGGCGTCAAACATCTGGATGGGGGTCAGTGTAGAACGTCAGGATTACACTTTCCGTATTGAGCATCTTCGGGAAACCCGCTCGAATATCAAATTCCTGTCGCTTGAACCACTCCTGGGACCATTGCCAGACCTGAACCTGAGGAGTATCAACTGGGTAATCGTGGGAGGCGAGTCGGGACATCGAGCCAGACTTATGGATCCGAAATGGGTACTGGATATTCGTGACCAGTGCGAAACGTCAAAGGTCCCTTTTTTCTTTAAGCAGTGGGGAGGGGTAAACAAGAAAAAGACAGGCCGAGTGCTTGAAGGCAGGACATGGGATCAAATGCCCAGGCGTTTGCTGGTGGGTGTTGAATAATAATAAGGAAAAGAAACTTTCTGAGAAACAGGGACTGAGAGAAACAGGGACAGAATTATTTTCAATTTTCATATAAAACAAATATGCTCCCTTTGTCCCGATAACATCTAATTTGAGCCGACAGGGTTGACGCTGCCGCCTTACCCAGCCGCGTAAGCATATTGTTAGGGTGAGATATAATGCACGGAGGAAACGAGATTGTACCGGAGAGATAATGCTTTGTTTTGTGAAGGGGATCTTGACGCTACATTGAGGAATCAGTTTGACAAGATTTCAGCTAAGATTGATGCAATTCCCAAGGATCAGCTCATGGCGACACCGGAAGACGATTTGGTCGAATATGTTTATGCCCAACTTGAGGTCGAACCAATCTTACTCCACGAAGAATCAATGGAGATGGAGCAGCACGAAACAAAGGTTGACGTAAGCCATTATCCCTACAGAAACCCCTTCGGGGACAGAGGGCCAATATATGTTTCAGGGATTCGTGTTGTGGTGAGTATTCCATATACAGGCGATCCAAATCTCTGGAAGTTAAAACCCAATCGGTGGCAATCTGTATTTCCAATGGCGGATGTAAGACAACCGGCCAATGATGGGATAGGTCATCTGGATATTGTTATTGAACAGCCAACGGATGCAGCTCCCGAGAAAATAAAGCAGCAACTCGATAGTGAGATAAAATGCATTAGATTCTATCTTGAATCTCAGAAGACACAGGTTGAGCAGTTTAACACAACAGCCCCTGAAAACATCAGACGCTCAATTCACGCAAGAAAGGAGCGACTGAAAACACACGATGGTATAGTTGATCTCTTAGGAATTCCTCTAAAGCTACGTGGAGGTGTCCCATCTATTGAATTGATTCCAATTAAAAGAAAATTGGCTAAGCCGCTGCCACCACATCCAAAATCTGGATTCAAACCAGAACCAGGGATCACAAATGAAGACTTTGAACATATTCTGTCTGTGATTCGCCACGAGGGTCGCACGTTCGAGACTACGCCGAAAACATATGCCGTGCATGATGAGGAAGAATTGCGAGATATTATGCTTGCTCACCTGAACGGGCATTATGAAGGTGAGGCAACTGGGGAAACATTTCGGCGAGTCGGCAAAACTGATATTCGTATTGAAGACCAAAGCCGCGCCGCCTTTGTTGCGGAGTGCAAGGTGTGGCATGGCCATAAAGAATTAACCTTAGCTGTTAATCAATTGCTGAGTTATCTCACATGGCGTGACTGCAAGGCAGCTATCGTTATTTTTAATAAACATAATGCAAAGTTTACAGAGTTGCTTACTAAGGTACCCGAAACATTTCGGGAACATCCAAAATTTAAGAAAGACCTTGGGCAGAAAGGTGATGGGGAATGGCGTTTTGTACTCACCTCAAACGAAGACGAACTCCGGCAAATAATTGTTAATGTATTCGTATTTAATATATATGTTGCCTAACAAGTAGCTTGTGCTATTGGGTGACTCGTGGCATAAATGCTTGCTTGATTGTAGTTAGATAGCTGAGGTATCCTCAACTCGTGTGTGAGTGGATGCCTAAAGAACGTTGAGGAGATTCATGGCTCGACTGACGGAACAGGAAAAGCAGGAGATTATGCGTTATCTGGAGGCAGATAAGCCGCTGCCGGACTATTATCGCTTTCTGCTGTTTGAGGAGAAGCGGGAAGTTGAGCTGGTCTGGAACGGTAAGACCAACGAGGTCTGTAATATCGTTCTGCCATTTCAGACCATCGAGCAGGTGGATGAACCGCGCTCGGAAAAGGAACTGAGACTCCAGCCGGATCTGTTTGATGTTTCTTCGGGGCGTCAGCTCAAAGGCTGGACCAATAAACTCATCTGGGGCGATAACAAGTTGATCCTTTCAAGCCTCAAGAACGGGCCGCTGGGGGAGGAGATTGAAAAGCAGGGCGGCATCAAGCTGATTTACATTGACCCGCCATTTGACGTGGGTGCGGATTTCTCTATGGACATAGAGATTGGCGGCGACACCTTCACCAAGAAACCGAACATGCTGGAGGAACTGGCCTACAGGGATACATGGGGCAAGGGTGCGGACTCCTTTATCGCCATGATCTACGAGCGGCTGGTGCTGATGCGGGATTTACTCTTCGAGGATGGCTCTATCTTTGTGCATTGCGACTACAGAGTCACTGCATATATAAGATTGATTTTGGATGAAATTTTCGGAAAGAGTAATCATAGAAATGAAATTACTTGGAGGCGTGCCAACGCACATAATGATCCCGGTCGGTGCGGCATAATAACTGATACTATTCATTACTATGTGAAAGCTGAAGCACCAATATGGAATCCAGTTCACGTTCCTTATTCTCAAGAATATTTAGACTCTCATTGGAAAAAGAAGGATGAAAACGGTAAGCTTTTCCGACTAATTCCACTGGATGCACCTAAACATGGAGATGGCGGAAATCTTATTTATGAGTGGAAGGGGAAATGGCCGGCGAAATCAAGAACGTGGGCCTATGTTAAGGCAAAAATGGAGGAGTTTGAACGTGCGGGGAAAATTGCCTATACCAAAACTGGAACACCATGTTTGAAAAGATATGTTGATGAAACTCTTGGGCTTCCAATTCAAAACCTGTGGGATGATATTCCTCCTGTTAACCCGATGGCTATTGAACGGCTGGGCTACGGCACACAAAAGCCCGAAGCCCTGCTCGAACGTATCATCCAAGCCTCTTCCAACGAAGGCGACCTTGTCGCTGATTTCTTCTGCGGCTCCGGTACCACTGCTGCCGTAGCGGAAAAATTGGGGCGTAAGTGGATCGTTACCGACTTAGGCAAGTTTGCCATCCACACCACACGCAAGCGCATGATCGGTGTGCAGCGGGAACTCAAGAAAGAGGGTATGTCTTACCGCGCCTTTGAAATCCTGAACCTCGGCAAGTATGAACGTCAGCACTACATCGGCGTCAACCCGAACCTGCGGGAAGAGGAAAAGCGAAAACAACTTGAGGAAAAGGAGAGGGACTTCCTTGACCTGATCCTGCGAGCTTATCGGGCTGAGAAGATTGAGGGCTTTCGCACCTTCCACGGCAAGAAGGCAGGGCGGCTGGTGGCAGTGGGTCCAGTCAATCTGCCGGTGACGCGCCTGTTTGTGGAAGAGGTCATCTTAGAGTGCCGGCAGAAGCACATCACGAAGGTGGACATCCTTGCCTTTGAGTTCGAGATGGGGTTGTTTCCCAACGTACTGGATGAGGCCAGGGCCAAGGGCATTGATATAGCGCCCAAATACATTCCCGCAGAAGTGTTCGACAAACGGGCGGTTGAAAAGAATCAGGTTGTATTCCATAATGTGTCTTTTATAGAGGTTAAGCCGCATTTCACCCCCCTTTCGTCCCCCCTTGCAAAGGGGGGAATGAGGGGGGTGGCTGTCGAATTAACCGATTTCTCGGTCTTCTATTCTCAGGATTCTATCGCTGCCGCTGAAGCTGCCCTGAAAGACAAGGGGAACAAGATCGTCGTTGAAGAAGGCCAGATCGTGAAGGTCAGCAAGGATAAGGACGGCATCATCAGCCGTGAGGTACTCACTCAGCACTGGACAGATTGGGTGGATTACTGGGCAGTGGATTTCAATTTTGAGAGCAAGCGGGAGATCATTAGCGTCCCGATAAATCCCTCCCAACCCCCCTTTGTCAAAGGGGGGAGTGAGGGAGGATTTGAAGAGGTCTGGACCGGGGATTATGTATTTGAGAACGAGTGGCAGTCCTTCCGCACAAGAAAAGACCGCTCACTGGAATTGCGAAGTATTTTCCATGAATGCATACCTGGGCGGCGCAAAATTGCAGTGAAGGTGGTGGACATTTTTGGGAATGATACCATGAAGATTATTGAAGTGAATGTATAATGCAATATGACTACGATTAAAGAATTTGATACATGGCTGAAACGGCCTGAAGATATGACTCTGGAATTTAAAACCGCCAGAAACAGCTTTAGCAGGGAGAGGGATCTTCCGGATTATTGTGCTGCATTGGCCAATGAGGGCGGAGGGAGGCTGATTCTTGGAGTGAATGACAATCGGGAAGTTGTAGGAACAAAGGCGTTTGAAGGAACCTACAATAAACTTTCCAATGAGCTGCTCTCTAATATCAGAATCAGGATTGATGTGGAGGAGTTAATTCACCCGAAGGGACGCGTATTGATTTTTCATGTACCGCCTCGCCCATCCGGTCAGGCAATCCGTTCAACAGGGAATTACCATTACCCTATGCGGGCAGGTGAGTCACTGGTTGAAATGGACCAGATGACATTAAAAAGGATTCTCAATGAATCTGACCCTGATATGTCCAGCCGGATTGTTGAAGGATTGACTTTGAAAGACATGGATGAATCAGCCATGGAGAACTTTAAAAAACGATGGGCTGAAAAGGCTAATCGTAAGGATTATCTCTCTTTTTCAAATGATAAGACCTTACGTGCTGTTGGTTTGTTTACAGATAAGGGCATTAGCTATGCGGCACTAATACTGTTTGGCAAGAAGGAAAAGATTGATGAGTTTTTGCCGTGCAGTGAGATTATCTATGAATGGCGGCAGGATGTAAAAAAGACTGCCCACGATTTTCGTAAGAATTGGCGTGAGCCCTTTTTCAAGATTTGTGATGAAATATGGGAGACCATCAACGCAAGGAACATCCGGACTCCCTTTCAGGAGGGACTCTTTCAGCGGGAGATTTTTGCCTTCAGCGAAAAACCTGTTCGTGAGGCCGTCCTCAATGCTGTAGCTCACAGAGACTATACCATCAGTAGCCAGTCTATTTTTATAAATGCCTCACCGGAAGTGTTTGTCATTGAGAGTCCTGGCGGGTTTCCACCTGGCATCACAATTGATAATATACTTTACAGGAGATATTGGCGAAACCGTTGTATTGCGGAGACACTTGAGAAAGCCGGGTTGGTTGAACGCTCCGGACAGGGAATGGATGATATATTTGAACACACAATTAAGGAAGGAAAAGGGCTGCCTGACCTGACAAAAAGTGATGCATTTTCTGTTTGCCTACGGATCCCTGCACAGGTTAAGGACAAGAGTTTTATTTTATTTTTAGAGAAAATTATTAATTCAAGACAGATTCTCTTAACGTTTGATGAGATTTATGAATTGGAAAAGATACGGGAAAAACAGCCTGTATCAGAGGTAGAGAATAGGAAAAAATTTTTGGACATGGGTATAATCGAACAGGTAGGGAAAACAAGGGGAGCTAAATACATCCTTTCCCATACTTATTATGCCCACGAAGGGAAGGTGGGTATTCATACCAAGTTGACCGGACTATTACGGGAAAAGAATAAAGAACTTATTATAAAACATTTAGGGAAAAATAAAGGGTATCTTCACGATTTACAGCTTGCCTTTCAGGAATTGAAGCCTCAGGATATATCAAATCTACTGCAGGAGCTTAAGCGTGAAAGAAAGATAAGGTTTGTAGGACCGCGAAGAACAGGATATTGGACACTTGCTAATTAAATATAAATTAAATTTAAAATAGTCTATACAAGTTTAAATACTTTTAAATATCAAATGGTTAAGTGTTTTAGATTTAAATATAAATTAAATTTAAAATTTGTTTTAAAGCTATAAACTATGGCACTACATCCTAAATTTTCTGAATCACCTCATGAAATACTCCTCCCTGAGCATCGCTGGTTTCCGGCGGATGAGGCGCTCCGTGCATCGAGCTTTGAAAAGCTCTTGCCGCCGCTGGTACCGGAACTGAGAAAACATGTGAAGGTATGGCGTGATAAGGGTTATGCGAAGGCTTCCGACACCAGCCGGAGCCTCCTTAACTGGTGGTTCAATACCCCGCACCTGCTTCCGCAGGCCGATGGCATCATGACGGAGTTCCAGTATTATTTTGCCCAGCGGGAGGCCGTGGAGACGATCATCTATCTCTACGAAGTGGTGGGTGTGAAGGATAAATATGACCTGATGCGATTTGATAGTTCCGGTGCTGTCTCGACAGGAATGTTCGATGAGACGTGGCGGCGCTTCGTGGTAAAGATGGCTACCGGCACGGGCAAGACCAAGGTAATGAGTCTGGTGCTGGCCTGGAGTTATTTTCATAAACTGTATGAGCCGGAATCGGAACTGGCACGTAACTTTTTGGTGATCACCCCGAATATCATAGTGCTTGACCGCATCTACCGGGACTTCAGCGGTCTGCGCATCTTTTTTGCAGACCCGGTATTACCGGATGAGGGTGTAGACGGACGCAACTGGCGGGATGATTTTCAGCTTACCCTGCACCTTCAGGATGAGGTTCGCATCACACGGCCCACGGGGAATATTTTTCTTACTAACATCCACCGTGTCTATGCCGGTGATGATATTCCTCCCTCATCGGATGATGAAAACACCATGGACTATTTCCTGGGTAAGCGCCCCACCGGGGCGACCACCGATTCAAAGGTGGACTTGGGTATGATTGTGCGGGACATTGATGAACTGGTGGTCCTAAACGATGAGGCGCATCATATCCATGACAACCGCTTAGCCTGGTTTAAGTCCATAGAGGACATCCACAACCGCCTGAAGCAGAAGGGGGACGCACTGTCCCTGCAGGTGGACGTGACAGCCACGCCCAGGCATAACAACGGGGCGATCTTTGTGCAGACAGTGGCTGATTACCCGCTGGTGGAGGCCATCTCGCAAAACGTGGTTAAGCATCCGGTGTTGCCTGATGCTCCCAGCCGTGCAAAGCTGGTTGAACGTCAGAGCGCAAAGTATACCGAGAAGCATGCTGATTATATCCACTTAGGCGTAGTCGAGTGGCGTAATGCCTATGCAGAGCATGAGAAGTTAGGTAAGAAGGCAATCCTTTTCATCATGACCGACGATACGAGGAACTGCGACGACGTGGCTGAGTATCTGGAGGGCACATACCCTGATTTGAAAAATGCTGTTCTGGTGATTCATACCAAGGACAACGGAGAGATTTCCGAATCGGCTACAGGCAAGAAGAAGGAGGCGCTGGAACTCCTGCGCAAACAGGCTAATGAGATTGACAGTATGGAAAGCCCATACAAGGCTATCGTCTCCGTGCTCATGCTCAAGGAGGGATGGGATGTGCGCAACGTCACCACTATTGTGGGCCTGCGTGCCTATTCGGCCAAGAGCAATATTCTCCCCGAGCAGACACTGGGGCGAGGTCTGCGAAAAATGTATCCCGGCGGCATAGAGGAATTTGTCAGCGTGGTGGGCACAGATGCCTTTATGGAGTTTGTGGAATCCATTCAGGCTGAGGGCGTGGTACTGGAACGTAAGCCGATGGGTGAGGGCACCCAACCCAAGACACCACTGGTGGTCGAGATTGATAAGGAGAATGAAAAGAAGGACATTGAGACGCTGGACATCGAAGTGCCGGTACTGAGCCCCCGCGTGTATCGAGAATATAAGAATCTTGTAAATCTGGATATGGGTACTTTTACTGATAACAAAGTGGCCTATCAACAGTTCAGCAAAGAGGAGCAACGGGAGATTGTCTTCAAGGACATTACAACCGGGGAGAAGACGCACACGACTATTCTGGATACGGCAGGTGTCGCTGACTTCCGAAGCGTCATCGGGTATTTTGCGCAGACCATCATGAAGGATTTGCGTTTAGTCAGCGGTTATGATGTGCTCTACGGAAAGGTTAAGGAGTTCGTACAAAAACAGTTGTTCGACCGCGAGGTTGATCTCAATGATCCGAACACCCTGCGTAACCTGTCGGAGCTATCCGCAACTAAGACATTAATCGAAACATTAAAGAAGGCAATCAACGCGCTGACCATTCAGGATAAAGGTGATGCTGAGATTAGGGATACCATCAAGTTGAGACAGACACGCCCCTTTGTGGCAAAGGACCAGGGGTATCTGATCCCGAAAAAAAGTGTATTCAACAAGATCATCGGGGATAGTCATTTTGAACTGTTGTTTGCACAATTTCTGGAAGGTTGTGATGATGTGGTCTCCTTTGCCAAGAACTATCTTGCTGTTCATTTCAAACTGGATTATGTAAACACGGACGGCGACATTTCCAATTACTACCCGGATTTTCTGGTCAAGGTATCAGATAGAGAGGTTTACATTGTCGAGACCAAGGGACAGGAAGATATGGACGTACCGTTGAAGATGGAACGGCTGCGGCAGTGGTGTGAAGACATCAATAAAGTGCAAGCAGACGTGAGGTATGATTTTGTTTACGTAGATGAGGAGGGCTTTAATAAATACAGACCCGCATCTTTCAGTGAACTGGTTGGGAGCTTTACAGAATATAAGTAGAAAAACATCAAACTTATTAATTCCATTCTTTATAACCCGTTTTACCCCCCTTTCAAACCCTTTACTTTTGTATTTTCTTGAGTTAACATATAGCACATTTATCAAGGGTCTGTCATGAAATAACTTGTGCATAAATGTATAGGTTATTTATGACAGACCCTAAGAAAGGAGAATTTCAGGGATGAATTTATGTTCTAAGTGTAAACATTCATCAAACTGTCTTGTTCCAACGGAGTTAGATACATCTGCAGAACTGGAGTCGCTCGATGAGGGGCTTGAGGAATTACGTGAGATACAGGAAGATGAAGAAAATGATTCTGTCTTTGTTCCTGAAGACGTTGTCTTTGAGGTAATAGTTATGGAATGTGCAGACTTTGAAGAAGAGTCTTTTCATTGATTTTTAGAGAGGGTACTAAATGGAGCTTGCTGCAGATATTCTTAAAGAAAAGCTGTCAAAACGGGTACTATCGAATAAGACCACAAGAGAGGGTATGCTTGCCTGTTTTATTGTAACTATGATGAATTACCTCTCTGCAAAAGGTAAGAAACCCTCAGAGGATGATGTCAGAAGGACAATTTACGATTATGCCGGTGAAGCGTTCAACTCTATTAATGTTGATTTTGAGTTTCCTAATCTTGATGACCTGAAACAGGTCAAAAGCATAATAGAGGAGAAGATAGATGTCACTTCAATAAAAGAAGCCTCCCCCGAAATATTCGATGAACACGAGAGGATTTGCAGTATCCTGTTTTCTAAATATGAGGGATAGGCTGGCTGTTTAAAACAAACTGTTAATTTATGGATCCTGTTACACATGGTTTAGCAGGCATTGTAATAGCGAGGGCCGGCTTTTCCAATAGTCTTAAAAAATTGGGTCCAGTTACCGGTTTGCTTACAGCATTATCTCCTGATTCTGATATTCTCCTCAGGTATTTTGGTGAAGAAGTTTTTCTTCGCTACCACAGGGGAATTACACATTCCTTAATATTACTTCCGGTATACAGCCTTATTCTGGCATTCATCTTCCAACGGGTCTTCAGAAAAAAAGAGGGGTATATATTTTTTTACCTCTTATGTTTTCTATCCCTGTTAAGTCATATAATATTAGACCTTATGACATCTTTCGGCACGATGGCATTCAGCCCCTGGACAGATAAACGCATGTCATGGGACCTTATTTTCATTATTGACCCATGGTTTACCGGTGCGATGCTCATCCCGCTTCTTATTGCTTTTTATTTTAAAAATTATAAAAGAGAACTTGCCATTTTATCTATCGGACTTGTTATAGGTTATACAGGTCTTTGCATGTTTAATCATCACAAAGCCGTTACTGCGGCGGAAATGCTATTCAAAGAAAAAGGCCGGGATGTCCTTACCCATTATACAATTGCAGCAATACCACAACCCTTCTCACCTTTTAAATGGCAGGTATTGATAGACACCGGAGACTCCCTTTATCAGAGCTTTATAAATGAAAATAATACCTCAGGAGGAAATATCCTTAAAAATATGGTGTGGAAGAAATGGCCCGATTCTCCTTATGTTGAGAAGGCCCTTAAACAGTCAGGCGTAAGGTTTTATTTGTGGTTTGCAAGATTTCCTGTTGTTATGGAAAGGATAGCGGTAAATGGGAATCATCTTGTAGAGTTTGTAGACCTGAGGTTTGATATGCAGATGGGAAGGGTACCTTTTACTTATATAGTGGAATTTAATAATGAAGGTGTAGTATTATTGGAGAAATTTACAACAATTAACCTGAATAACGAAATGTTATGATCCATTAAATATGGCAGAAGATAGTTTAATTTTAACAGATGATTTTGTCCTGAATGCATTCAGGATTCCAAAGAATATTCAACCCAAGATTTGGAAGTGTGTAATATTGCTGCTTAAGAATGACCGTCACCCGTCACTTCAGGTAAAACAATTGAAGACAGGCAGAAAGGGTATCATGGAATGTAGGGTGGATGAGACATACAGAGTGATATTTGAATCCTCGGACAGCGGCCCTCTCAGGCTATGGTATATTGGTCATCATGATGAGGCACTGCAGTACGGCTCCAAGATTACAGAACTCGCTCCAAAAGAGAGGCATCCTGAGGTATATCATGATAAGTTACTACATGAGATTGATTTATAAAAAATATGATCTTTAATGCGTTCGATACAGTTGCATTAGGCTTCTTTATATTCTGCACACTATTTTATCATATTTTTTATTACTACAGAGTAGCAAGACTGCCTAAGAACATATTTAAAGGGAAGATAAACATTATAAGAAGAACATGGGTTGAGAACATGCTTAATCCCGGTAATGCTATTGTAGCGGTTCAGACACTCCGGAATATCCACATGGCCGCCTCATTCCTTGCGTCATCAAGTATCGTGTTTATCGGCAGTATACTCTATCTCGTATTTAACATAGAACAGACAGCGGGGATAGTCAGGGGCAGGGGGACAATCACAATTGATGATTATATTATATTTATTAAACTTAGTGCACTTATTGTAATGTTTCTGCTCTCGCTGTTAAATTTCTCTTTATGCATACGTCTCCTGAACTATCTAGTTATCCTGATAGGGGCATCTCCTGCTACAATTGAAGACACAATGGGGATGAGCGCGGTTGACTATATCCATAAGATGTTCTCAACAGCAGGAATACACTACACCTTCGGAATAAGAGGATTTTATTACACCATCCCCCTGATGGCATGGTTTCTGGGGCCGTGGCTTTTTTTCGCGCTTACGATACTTGTACTGCTTCTATGCCTAAAGCTTGATTACGGTAAGTAGTTGACGCTGAAAATGCGGCAGATGAATCTATAAACCTAAAAAAGTATTTGACCACGAATTATTTTATGACAGACCCTTAGCATGATAAATCGGTTTTGATAATGCAGGCTGACAATAACAAGGAGGTGACTTATGCCGGAAATCACTTTTAAGGATTTATCATTAAAAGATTTTGACCTCACTAAACGGGCAAATGATTTGAGGGTGGCCTATTTTAAGGCGATGCCGGAGATTTGTACTGAGCGGCCGCATCTTGTAACACAGTTTAGTCTGCAGGAGGGCCTTTTTAAGCGGCCCAAGATAAGCATACTTGATAAGGCAAGGCTGTACCGCTATGTCTTGTCTAATCGCAAGGCCATCGTATGGAACAACAAGAGTTTCAAGAAGGGGATGATACCTTTTGAGTTTAATGATAATTCATTGTTTGCAGGTTCTACTACAACTAAGTTCAAGGGTGTGCCGCTTTATCCTGAGTTTCTTGCCCTGGCCTTGTGGCCTGAGTTATGGACTATTACAAAACGGGCTAATAATCCCTTTTATATCAGTGAGGACGATGCAAAGGAGCTTAACTACAATATCTTTCCATACTGGATGGAAAACAACATCTCAGAACTTGCAAGGAAACGGATGTTTGAGGAGAACCGTACAAAATTAAAGATTGATAAATATGCACCGGAGATGAAGCTCCTGGAACGCATTGTATTTTTTCTGGCCAGTAAACCGAACTGTATTTCTCACACAATACCGGATTTTTCAAGGGCAATCAATGAGGGGCTTAGGGCAGTAATTGATGATGCCAAAGACAGGGGCAGTAAGACTTCTGATACCTCGCAGAAGGAGTTTTATAAGGCCATTTCAGAGGTGCTTGAAGGGATTATTGCATATTCCAGAAACCTTGCAAATAAGGCAAAGGAGATGGCTGCTGTTGAGACTGACCGCACGCGGAAGAATGAACTCCTCAACATATACGAGGTAAATAGTCATGTGCCGGAGTATCCTGCAAGGACATTCCGTGAGGGGTTGACTACTATCTGGATCTGCTGGATAGCGTGTCACCTTGAAAATCCCAATGTGGGGCTGAGCCTTGGAAGGCTTGACCAGGTTCTCTATAACCTCTACAGGCATGATATTGATAATAATGTAATGACCATAGAACAGGCGATTGAATTAATCTCATGCCTCTGGATTAAGATAGGCGACCATGTCCCAACAATACCTGATGCAGGAGAACAGTTATTCGGCGGCACAGGTTCCAATCAGGCTATTACCATAGGCGGAGTTGATAAAGAGGGTAAGGATGCGGTAAATGACCTGACTTATGTAATGTTGAGGGCAACTGAACTTATGATGCTGCGTGACCCTAATCTTAATGCAAGGTATTACAATGGGATTAACTCTACTGAGTATCTGAAAAGGCTGTGTGAGGTGAATGTGACCACCCGTGCGACGCCGGCCATTCATAATGATAAAGCCGTGATCAGGGCGCTTACCGGTAAAGGTGATTCTATTGAGCATGCAAGGGATTATGGTGTTATCGGATGTGTTGAGCCGTGCAGTAATGGAAGGACTTATGGGCATACAGGTGCGATATTATTCAATCTGACATCTGTGCTTGAACTTACACTGTTTAACGGCAGGCACAGGCATACCGGGATGGATTTAATGATCAGCAAAGAGACAGGAAGTCCTGTGAACTTCACCTCATTCGAACAGTTTCAAAAGGCATTTGAAGAGCAGGCGCGCTGGCTTGTTACTCAGGCAACAAATCTGAATAACATTTTCGGCAAAGTGCATCAGGATTATTATCCGACGCCTATCCTGTCGGCATTGTTTGAAGGCCCGATGGAAAAAGGCAAAGATGTTATTCAGGGAGGTGCGGTAATAAATTCTTCAGGTGCAACTATTATCGGGCTTGCAGATGTGGCTGATTCACTGAGTGCAATACAGAAGGTGGTGTTTGAAGAAAAGTCCTTATCGTTTAAGGAGATGCTTGCAGCGATTGAGAATGATTTTAAAGGCTATGAGATATTGCAGAAAAGGCTTATGAACCCTGATAAGACGCCCAAATATGGTAATGACGATGATGCGGCTGATAAGAATGTGACATGGCTTATAACTACGCTTGATAAGGTATTTGGAGAGAAAGAGAATTACAGGGGAGGACGCTATCGTGTCGGCTACTGGACAATGACAAATCATGCAGGGTTCGGCAGGCTGATGAAGGCACTCCCAAGCGGACGCAAGGCACGTGAAAATTTCACAAGCGGGATTACACCGGTATCAAGTGTTACACCTGTTCTTACAAAGACTCTCAATTCAGTGGCAAAACAACCTGCTGAGTGTATCGCAAATGGGGCGGCGTTTAACCTCAAATACACACCTGAGACATCTACCACTGAAAAGCGGGATGTGATGTTGAAGAACTTTGCTGCCTCTGTAGAGGGATGCTTTGATTATGCAGGTACAGGGACAGGTGCTATGGAGATACAGTTTAATATCACAACGCATGATATGTTCGTTGATGCAGTCAAAAATCCTGACAAATATCCTGAACTGCTCGTTAGGGTCTCAGGCTATACGGCATACTTTAAAGACCTGAACCCGCAGATGCAGAAAGAGATTATAGACCGCACAGAGTACCTGCTTTCGAATGGGAATTATGTTTATTATGAACCGTTTCCGTTACAGAAGAAATGATATGGTATGTCTATTCCCCCCTCCCGATGTTTATATTCCCCCTCCCTTGACGGGAGGGGGTTAAGGGGAGGGTGGGCTATGGGTATTTTCGGATAAATTAAGGAGGTAACATTCATGGGCTTAAACTTAGATTTATGGTCAACAAAAATAAAAGACGAAATTTATGGTGAAGTCACTGATGAATTTCTTGAACTGCTTCTCAAGGGGATGGACCTTGCATTTTTCTTCTCAAGCGGCTACAGGAGAAACATAGACGGCTTCAAGGGAAGGTACCTTTTCAGGACCTCTGATAATAAGGTAGCCGCATCTGCCATATTTAAGGATGGTGATATGCAGGTCAGGGACTCTGCAATTGCAGACTGGGACGTAAGGGTAACCTTTAAAAATGCCAAGGCATTAAGAGATTTCATATTCTCCAAAAATCAGGACATCCTCAACTCCATACTCGCCAATGAGGTTGAAGTAGACGGCAACCTCAACTACATCTACAAATTCGGTTTCCTCGCAAGGGACTTAGGGAAAAGGCTTGGAGTGGCCTGAGCAGATGGAGAGGTAAGAAGCAAGAAGTTAGAAGTTAGATGCAAGACTTCCAATGAAAAGCCCCTTATTGAGGGATTAGTGGGATTCTCATAATTCCCTCCCCTTCAAGGGGAGGGTTAGGGTGGGGATGGGGTTCTTCAAACACCCGCATCAACAGACCCAAATGCACCAAATGCGGAGAATGTGTAATCGTGTGCCCAGGTCACGGACTCCGTTCTATCGGGCGTTACTATGAAGTAAAAGAACTAACTGAAATCCTGATGCGGGATATCTCCTTTTACCGCTATTCAGGAGGCGGCGTAACCCTCTCAGGCGGCGAATGTACAATGTATCCTGACTATCTTGAAGAATTACTCCATCAACTGAAGTCGAATAATATCCATACACTGCTTGAGACATCAGGCTATTTTGATTACAGTACATTTAAGAAAAAGATACTCCCTTATATAGATGTAATTTATTATGATGTAAAGATTGCTGATGAAGATGACCATAAGATGTTTATAGGGAAGTCTAATAGAATGATACTCGATAACCTGAGGCTTCTCATAAATGAGGAAGATGTTCAGGTTATTCCGAGAGTTCCCCTTATACCCGGCATTACTGCAACACAAAAAAATCTTTCAGACATTGTTAATCTTCTGCGTGGTATAGGCGCTGAAAATATATCACTCCTGCCTTACAACCCAATGGGAATGACAATGTATACATGCCTCGGAAGAGAGAGGCTGCCATTGCCGGATAGCTTCATGAAACCTGATGAGGAAGAAGAGTTGTATGAGATGTTCAGGGGAATTCTTAGAGGGGAGCAGGGAGCAGAAGTTAGAGGATAGAAGCAAGATGCAAGAAGTAAGACTAAATATGGGAATTCCCTCCCCTTCAAGCGGAGGGTACATTGTTTATTCCCCCTCCCTTGACGGGAGGGGGTTAGGGGGAGGGTGAGCTATGGAGATTTTCGGATGATACAAAGGAGAAACCAATGGTACAAATAGACATACCCGCAGCATTTATTGCAAGCCAATTATTTTTAGACCTTGGCAGAAGACTTATTAAGAAAGAGAGTGCAGGGGGCGGAGGGTATCCTGCCATATATTACAAATACCTCTTCCGCTCAGTCTTCTTTGCAGGCTTTGTCATTGCCCCTGCCGGCATCTACCTCCTGACAGGCTGGCCCGGCTGGGAACAATTATACTGGACGGAACTCGTAGAGCACCCGGTATACAATGTTTTTAATGCAATGCTCTACCCGCTGTTTATTATGGCAATAGTGCTTGGTGCTTATATTGGTCATGTCATAGGTTATCGCTGGCTTGTAACAGGAAAAGAGAAATATCTCAGACCAACATACATCGCAGTCCTCATAGCTGTCAGCATCATAGTCCTGTTAAACTATCCCGCCTTTACACTTGTAGGCACATATCAGGAATATCACTTCAACAGAGAAATCATGCAGGAGGCATGGAAGAATCCTCATAACTTTTCCACAGGCTGGCTCATAGTAATGGCATATTTTGCTATCTCCTTCCTATATATAGTCATTAAGATAAGAGGGGAACAAAGAGAGGGATAAATGGATCTCCTAAATATTCCCCTCCTTTACAAGGAGGGGTAAGGGGAGGTGATTTTCTAAATATATGTCAGCCTTATTCACATCAGGCAGGATTCCTATGTTTCAGAAGTCCTATCATCAAAGGGGGAGGTTCTATATACCGCCACAGAATCAAATCAACTAATGTTTTTAACCACAGAGGCACTGAGACACGTAGATTTTTTATTTATAAATCTCAAATCTTTTCTCTGTGCCTCTTGTGTCTCTGTGGTTAATTTTCATCCTCCTTTGTGAGCGCCCCATTCATGAAAGTTCATCCGAAAATGACCCCAAGTAAGCAGTAAGCGGTAAGCAGTTAGCAGATAAAGACTGCCTTTCCTGTTTACTGCTCACTGCTTACTGTTTACTATTTTCATTTCCCTTTGTGAGCGCCCCGCTCATGACGGTTCATCCGAAAATACCCCCCCATGCCCCCCCCTTAACAAGGGGGGGATTGGGGGGTGGTTTTCATCCCCCTTAGTGAGCCCCTCGCTTATGACCGTTTCTCAAGTCTCTCCAGCTTTTCCATCAGGGCCTTATTCTTTTCTTTAAGCTCATTTATCCTGAGCTCCCTTCCAATGGAAACATTTCTGAAACGCTCCAGTTCGTTAAGATGAGCCTTAAGCTCAGCTTCATTCTGTTTTTTCTCTGTTATGTCACGGAATATCTCCAGCTTTGAGACACTGCCGTCAGGGTTTCTTAAAGGCGTATCAATAAGGTCGTAGGTCCTGTTGTTTTTAGAGGAATGCCATTCCCACCTGACTGTTTTGCCGGAGAACACCTCCTGGTTAGGGCACCACGGACATACCTCAGTCCTGTCATGGAAATAGTCATAGCACTTCCGCCCTAAGTAGGGGCCGAAATCCTTTTCAAGGACAGGGTTAATGTATTCAACATCATAATCTTTGTTGACGATATAAATGCCGTC
Organism: Nitrospirota bacterium; assembly: GCA_016212215.1. NCBI lineage: Bacteria > Pseudomonadati > Nitrospirota > Nitrospirota bacterium. The sequence continues at coordinate 1,638 of JACRGV010000061.1, read as the reverse complement.
CACCATAGCATTGAAAACGCAGGTGAGCTTGTCCCTTTCATACTGAAGCTCCTTTGTCCTCTCTCTGACCCTTTCTTCAAGTACGGAATAGAATTCCTTCACCCTCTCGCCCATTACATTGAATTGATTGGCCAGTTGCTCAATCTCGTCCCCTGTTTTTATCACTACACGGTAGTCGAGGTCACCCTCTGCGATCCTGTCAGCCCCGTTGTGCAGCTCTTTTATTGGTCTTACGAATCTGTTGGAATAGAAAAAGGCGAAAGATATACCCCCTGCGGTTAAAGATACAAAGGCGGCGCCAATTATGAACCATGACCGCCACCATGCGGTTTTGAGAGTTTTTACGGCCTCAGTCAGTTCATTCATGTCTATCTCATGCCACCTCGCAAGCCTTATTGCAACGGGTTGACCCCATTTATAATCCATCTCTTCCATAAGCCTTTCTGCAACTTTACTGCCTACAGGCTCAGGTATGGCAAAAATCCTTAAAGATACCTCACTGATATTCTTCCACGATACACGTGCATCCCTCAGTATCTCCTCTTCCTCTTTAACCTCCCGGGGTATATAGAAATCCTGTTTCTCATGCAAGGCCATAAAGAACTCAATGTCTTTAAAAAAAACTTCAATCGTGCCTGCCTGCTGCTGAAATATGACTTCATATTTTCTATCACCGGTGATGATGTAATCATTTGCCGGCATCAACGCACTTTTTATAGCTTGATTGAGGTTGTGTACCTTACCCATCTCCACAGAGATTGTCTCAACCATTTTTTCGCTTTTGTAATAGGCAGTCTGGTTATAGATGACTATAATACCCACAATGGCCATAAGCAGGAAGATTATCACCAGTAAGGCTGTAAGCATCTTTTTACGAATACTGTAAGACATCTTTCATTCCTCCCAGACTGTGTTAGCGTGAGATGTTTTTTTGTATGATGAGTTGACCTTGAAAATGTATATTTTTTTGGTTTTATACAGAGATGAATGGATACTATGCTGCTTTTCTTAGTTGAGGATAGCAGTGTGATGTATTTATGTCAATGCTGTGTTAAAGGTGTCACCTCTCCCGATTAATGGGTTATATTATTCACTTATCCCTTTAATCACTTTATGCACGACTTTGTGATGTTTCTAATTCTGATACCTGCTATTATAACTCTTTTTTATCATATAATGGATCAGGAAAACTGAATAAGCTTTTATGTGACCATAGAATGAGAATGCATGGAAAATTGACATCATATTTTGAATGATGTAATGATGTAATGTGTAACTCAGGAGGCGCCCTTCATCATGGGCTTACCATAAGGGTCTGTCATAAAATAACCTATACATTTATGCATCTCACTTCCGGCCATCTTTGTGTGCTTATCAATCGCAACCCCTCAGCGTAGATTCAACTACGCCTTCGGGTTTGCTCAATCGGTCGCACTCAAACCTGGCCGAAATCTGAGCGCCTAAATGCACAAGTTATTTCATGACAGACCCTAAGCTCTTGTAACCCTTCAGTGAGGCGTGGGAACCCGGTCGTGGGGTAAGCCTCCTTTCCAATATTATGGGGGTTGTATGTACTATAGGTTTGATGGCGGTGAAGTCCCTGAAGGGAAGAGAAGTTTGAAGGGATCGAGGGTCATG
>JACRGV010000060.1 GCA_016212215.1 Nitrospirota bacterium | reverse complement strand
TGTCCGCATAGCATCCACAGAGATTATTTAAAGAGCTCAGAGAAACCGGAGGGACATCGAAACTACCCTCCGGTTAAACCTTTATACAAGAGGTCAATTTAATGTGAAACTTTCAGGCAAGATAATGTGAGAGGTGACACCATCTTACCTCATTCCTATACGGACACGTTTATCGGTCACGCTTCACATACTAATCCCCATCCCCTTTTCCTTTAATCCCCTTATCTTATCCCGCAGTTCCGCGGCCCGTTCAAACTCCAGTTTTTTTGCGGCCTCTTTCATCTCTTTCTCCAGTGACCTGATCATGGAAGAGAGTTTATCTTCGGGTAGGTATTCTGCAATCTCTTCCTTAACTGCCGGTACTGTGTAGTAGTCACTTTCAGAGATTTCGTAGAGTGTTTCGGGGATTCCCTTGATGATGCTCACGGGGGTAATGTTATGTTTTCTGTTGTATTCCTCCTGTATTAATCGCCTGCGGTCTGTTTCATCTATGGCCTTTCTCATGGACTCTGTGATTGTATCCGCATACATGATGACCTCTCCGGCGATATTTCTTGCAGCCCTGCCTGCTGTCTGAATCAGGGATGTGTGTGACCTCAGGAAGCCTTCTTTGTCTGCATCCAGAATGGCTACGAGTGACACCTCCGGTATATCAAGTCCCTCCCGAAGTAGATTAATCCCGATAAGCACATCAAACTTTCCGAGTCTCAAATCCCTGATTATCTCTGTCCTCTCCAGAGTATCCACTTCAGAATGGAGGTATCGCACCTTTATCCCAATCTCATGGTAATATTCTGTGAGGTCTTCTGCCATCCTCTTAGTGAGTGTGGTTACGAGTACCCGTTCTCCCTTGTTTGTCCTATCCCTTATCACATCCAATAAGTGATCCACCTGCCCCTTTGCCGGTCTTACTGTAATCTCAGGGTCAGTCAGCCCTGTAGGCCGGATAATCTGCTCAACTACTACGCCGCCGCTCTTTTCAAGTTCATAAGGCCCCGGGGTTGCTGACACATATATGGCCTGCTTCACACATTTTTCAAATTCCCCAAATTTTAACGGTCTGTTATCAAAGGCAGACGGAAGACGGAAGCCATATTCTATGAGGTTGTTTTTCCTTGAACGGTCGCCTTCATACATCCCCCTTATCTGTGGGGCAGTAACATGACACTCATCTATAATGAGAAGAAAGTCTTTTGGAAAGTAATCGAGTAATGTCGGCGAAGGCTCTCCGGGGTTTCTTCCGCTCAGGTGTCTTGAATAATTTTCAATGCCGTGGCAGTAACCGATCTCTTTCATCATCTCAAGGTCGTAGTTGACCCTCTGTTCTATTCTCTGGGCCTCAATCAGTTTGTTCAGCCCTTCAAAATAACGTATGCGTTCCCCAAGCTCAATCCTGATGGCATCATAAGCCCTTTCCAGCTTTGCCTTCGGCACAACATAATGCGTTCCGGGATAAATCGCAACCTTGGGGAGTTTCTTCTTTATAATTCCCCTTAAAGGGTCTATCTCAGATAGGCGATCTACATAATCACCAAAGAGCTCCACCCTGATGCAGGATTCTTCAGAAGAGGCGGGGAATATCTCAATTACATCTCCCCTGACTCTAAAAGTCCCCCGGTGAAAATCATAATCATTTCTCTCATACTGAATCTCAACGAGCTTTCTCAGAATATCATCCCGGTCTGTATCCATACCTTCTTCAAGATAGAGCAGCATCCCCTGATATGCCTCCGGTGAACCGAGGCCGTAGATGCAGGAAACAGATGAAACAATAATCACATCATTTCTCTGGAGGAGAGAGGTTGTGGCAGAGTGCCTCATCCGGTCAATGGCATCATTTATAGAAGAGTCTTTATCAATATAGGTATCTGACTGAGGTATATACGCCTCAGGCTGATAGTAGTCGTAGTAGCTTACAAAATATTCCACTGCATTTTCAGGAAAGAAGTGTTTGAACTCATGATAAAGCTGGGCGGCAAGCGTCTTATTGTGTGCAATAATCAGAGTGGGCTTCTGGACATTTTCAATGACGTTTGCAAGGGTATAAGTCTTCCCGCTTCCGGTGACCCCGAGAAGAACCTGATGTTTTAAACCACGATTGACCCCTTCACTCAGGGCCTCTATAGCTCGGGGCTGGTCACCCTGTGGTCGCAAATCAGATATTAATCTCAGACGTCCCAATTTATCCGTAACCCCTTCGTTATTGCAGCCGGGAGGTTTTATGTTTTCTCATATAATCTCCTTGAGTGTCATTATCCAAAACCTCTCTGATGATAACAACGCATCCAAATCCTCTGCCGGAATGCATCATAAACTTTGGAATTGTTTTTTAAGAATATGGTAGTCAAAAGGTATTTGTCTGTCAACAAAGAATTTGCTTGTTGTCTTTGCGATTATATAGATGATAAAGATGGTGTTCCATGAATTAACTATGATTAATAGGAAAGTAAAAAACTGATAATTCAAGACGTGCCCCTCCTCTGTTTTTGCAAAGGGACATGAAATCAGCGGGACAAGAATGTCCCGCCTATCCTCATAGAAATGGATAGGCGGGGTTTTCTTACCCCGCCGGAAGAGATTTTCGGATGAACCGTCATGAAACGGAGGTTTCACAAAGGAGGATGAAAACCACCCCCCCAAGCCCCCCCTTGTTAAGGGGGGGAAAGTTCCTTTGGTGCTCAATGGCCAACGGCAATCCCCCCCTTTGTTCAAGGG
>JACRGV010000059.1 GCA_016212215.1 Nitrospirota bacterium | reverse complement strand
TTCCGGCCATCTTTGTGTGCTCCTCAATCGCAACCCCTCAGCGTAGGTTCAACTACGCCTTCGGGTTTGCTCAATCGGTCGCACTCAAACCTGACCGAAATCTGAGCGCCTAAATGCACAAGTTATTTCATGACAGACCCTAAATTCAAATATCAATGCCTTATATATTACCTCTCCGTCTGCACAATTTGTCCCTGTGCTGACATGTAGTTGCCGATGGTTGCCTCAAAAAAGATTCCGCTGTCTGAGCTGGAGACCTTTCCATTGTAAGGGGTCTTGACGGCTGTCAGCCTTCTCTTGATTGTCTCACCTACGAATCTTACATCCCCTTCAAGGTCTTTTGTTGCCTGTGGGTTTACAGGTTTAAGAAACAGTGTGCCCTTCATCTCATTTGACTCTGAAAGTGTAAATGCGCCGCCGAGTATCTGAACCTTTTTCGGGTCCCTAATGAGAGGAATCAGTATCCTGTTTTTCTGGCCATCCAGCAATTTACTCAGATGCTGGTCGGTATTGTCTGCCCAGATTTTCATGCCTGCACTGCTCCATCCCTTGATTGAAGACACTGCCTTATCTGTCTTTGCTATATCCGCAGGGGATTTTAATGGTTTCAGTATGTTTGATACAGTCTCCTTCTTATTTCCGATGAAGACCCATTCATTCCAGACTGCATAAGATGACAGCATCTTCTTCTCAAACGGACGATTAGGATTATAGACAATCTTTTCTTTATGAGTACCTGTTATTGATTTTGAAATCTTCCCACCGGCAATCTTCTCTAAATATGGTCCAATGCCGGTTTTCCCGTCTATCTTCCCGACCTTTGCCGCAAGCACGGGAATATCATCAGGGGAGACTGAGATAATATAAAAGGTAGCTGGAAATTTACTGATGATATTCTCCCCGTCAACTGTAAATCTCAGGTACTTTAATGCAAAGGTCTTTATGCCGGGCTTATCTTTGTTGAATTCAAAGGTAAGGGCTGAAGAATCTTTACCTGTAAACACAAAAATAACCGACAATAGAACTGCAAGTACAATCATCTTTTTCATCATTTGGCTCATCATTTTGGTCCCCCTACAGGATGTATCATAACCTGTGCTGTTATGTTTCCGTTTTCTTTGTTTATAGTCTTATCTACCTTCAGATTGTTTGTTGAAAGGATCCTGTCAATCAGGTCTGCCAGATAACCGAGGTCATTCTCCACCCCTGTAATATCGCCGTTATCGTTTATCAGCAGGGATAATTCTGCAATAAGGGTACTGCCGGTAGGACGCCGGATTTTTATAGTACCGCCCCTCAGACTATTTACAGACGGCAGGATTTGAAAACCCTTTTCCTGTTCCATCCCCTCGATGACCTTTGAGAACTCCTTATCGTTATTTACAAATAAAAGATAAGCCATGTCTCTTTTATCTGAGACTTGTGAAGAAAGCCCAACAGATGATTTAACACTACCACCCTGTGCAGGATACATTATGCTTTTTACCACATGCTCCCCTTCGCCGATGAATAGAGTCCCCTTATCCTGATACACAATAATCTTCACACCGGTTGGTGTTCTTAATATACTCTTTCCTTCAATAGCCCCAAATCCCCTGTACTGCATCTGGTTCATTATTATCCCGTGAATCCTTCTGAAGAGCCTTGAACGCCAGCCAAGGTCTATGGCAGCGGCCCACCCTCCTCCTTCCACATTCTTTAATACATATAGTTCTGCTGTCGGAGGTATTAAAGGTTTAAAGAAAAATGGGACTCCGGGTATTGACGACTTGCCACCGGGAATGGAAGATATTATTGTTGTGACAGGCCGTTCCAACAAGTAACGGGTTTTAAATGTACCGGCAATGTATGAATGTTCATAAAGGTCTGACTTCAGCAATGATGCCGGCTCAGGTCTGAAAAACAGTATCAGCACAAGCAGGATTAGAACAGCAAGAAATATTAGACCGTATTTGATATACCTCATTCGAAAACCTCCATAGCTCACCCCCACCCTGCCCCCCTCCCGTCAAGGGATGGGAGATAATCTCAGACTCCCTCTCCCCTGGCGGGAGAGGGTCCGGGTGAGGGGGCCTCATTTTCATGTACCTTTGTGAGCCGAAGGCTCATGACGGTTCATCCGAAAATCAACCCCATCCCCACCCTACCCCTCCCCTTGAAGGGGAGGGAATCAACATAGCCCCCTCTCCCTCAGGGAGAGGGTTAGGGTGAGGGTGGGGTTTTCATTGCCCTTTGTGAGCGCCCCGCTCATGACAGTTCATCTCTACATCCGCCTTGCTATAATTGATGCACCGATTCCAAGTCCCCTTACACCCGGTAGTCTGCTGACTAATGAGTCAAACTTGCTCAGGGTCATAACCGCGTGACTTAATATACCTTTACCTGATGGATTATAATGGATATTCTGCGGCAGAAGGTTGGGGAATATTATAATCCCTTCATAAGATACAATGTCAAGGCCGTAAGAAACAAGCAGTCCCTTAATCTCACGGGGAGTGAAGGTCTTAAATCTCATAGTATTATATTTTCCTGTTGAGTCCACGAAAGACCATATACGCACATGTCCCTTATTTACGCTTGAATTAAATACGGAACGGAGTTCTTCCCACTCATAACAGAGACTCAGGTTCCACTTATTATCTATGTCAAAAAAAACATAACCACCGGGTTTACAGACCCTTGCTATCTCCCTGATTGCATGGAAATAATCTTTATAAATGTGACTCAGTATATCGCCATAGGCAACGATACAATCAACACTCTTGTCTTTAAGCGGTATCTCTGTTGCAGAGGCCACAGAAAATGTACAGCCCCGTATACCCTTACCGGATGCCTGACTTATCGAAAGCGGGGATATATCTATACCAACGACTTTCTTAACACCCCTCATGGATGCCATGCGTTTTGATAATATACCTGTGCCGCATCCGAGGTCCAGTACTGTCCCGAAGAATTTTTCTTTATTTTTTTCTATAGTCTTGTTGAAGACATTATAAAAAATCTTCAAAGCAGGGACTTCTTCAACCCAATGGTCATACACAGATGCCAGCCCGTCATACACCCTCTCAGGATTCTTAATCGTCTCTATACCGGCGTAGTCCATATCCAAGTCCACCCCTTCATCACTAACAAAAGTTATGGTTAAGGTATATAAAATTGTATGGAGCAAAAACTCACAAACGAAGAACCGTTGAATAGTATTGGTCTGGCGGGATAAATTGATAGCAGAGGCAGGCCCTGCTTACGCTATTCATAGAGTATATGTTCTCTACATCCTGATATGCGGATTAACATTTTTATAAGCGACTCACATCAGCAAAAAAACGCCGCGATTTTGACAGCCCATTTTATCAGTAATGATGAATAAGTCAACAATCAAAATTGACACATTTAATAAATGGACATGGAATAATAGTTTCATTGACAACCGCAACATCCTCATGTTATTTTTTCTTCCATCATGATTAAATCAATTGCATTTACAGTTTATCCTGTCAGTGATATGGCACGCTCACGGAGTTTTTATGAGAATACGCTTGGTCTCACTCCGGGTTATTGTCATGTCACAATTCATAAAAGAAACGAAGGCAGATAAATAAATTCCTCCCAAACTTCCTGCTTTACCTTAGTATCATAAATAGCTTATAATTTTCTTACTTTGAGGAATTCTAATGCTTAAACATACCTTTATATTCCTGCCCGGTGTCGGGGCAAGGCTTGAGAGACATCTGTGGAATGAGGGGATTTTCAGGTGGCAGGACTTCCTTAACACAAAACATATTAAGGGATTATCCGAAGACAGGAAAGATCAGCTCGACAGGGGGCTTACAGACGGACTCTATGCACTTGAGAGGCAGGACATAGATTTCTTTGCCCGCAGGATGAACCCTTCCGAGCACTGGAGGTTATTTGATTACTTTAAAAAAGAGGCAGTATGTCTTGATATTGAAACAGACGGCGGCCCGCCTTACGATGGAAGCGTTACAGTTATAGGTCTCTATGGCAAAGATAAGATGAATACACTGATTCAAGATATCAATCTTACACCTGAGACATTAAAGGACATACTATCCTGTTATAAGTTGATAATTACATACTACGGCAAGGTCTTTGATGTACCGTTTCTGAATAAGTCTATCTACGGGTTGAATATAACCATGCCTAATTACGACCTCTGCTTTGCCTCTCACAAACTCGGCATCAAAGGAGGGTTTAAAAAACTTGAGACACACTTTGGAATATACAGGGATGACGGCATTAAAGGCATGGACGGATATGACGCAGTAAAACTCTGGAGACGGCATAAGAACGGTGATCATCGCGCCCTTGAATTACTCGTTAAATATAATGAGGCGGATACTAAGAATCTGTATTCTATTGCAAAGACACTGTATGAAATGTCTATTAAGAAGTACGGGCCGCCATCTTTCGCAGAAGGCTTAGGTTGATACGGTCTTCTTTTAAGTCTTTATCTTTTGGTGTCTCAATAATCTTAGGGATATTTTCAAATCTCTTATCCCGCATTAACAGACTGAAGAACTCCTTGCCGATAAAGCCCTTTCCTATATGTTCATGCCTGTCCACACGGCTGTTCAGCCCCTTCTTTGAATCATTAACATGGAAACATGAAAGCCGGTCAAGCCCTATTACACGGTCAAATTCGTCAATTACATTTTTATATCCTTCAGGTGAACTTATATCATAGCCGGCGGCAAACAGGTGAGCACTGTCAAGGCATGTCCTGACCCTCTCTTTGTCTTTCACAAGGGCAATGATGCGGGCTAAGTGCTCAAACCTGTGACCTATGCATGTCCCCTGCCCCGCAGTAATCTCAAGTGCAATGGAAACGCCTGAGCCGTCTGTTTTTTCCATTACTGCATTCAAAGAGTCCGCAATATTTTTAATCCCCGCATCCTCTCCTATCCCAAGGTGAGCACCCGGATGGATTACGATAACCGGAATCTCAAGCATCCTGCACCGTTCTACCTCATCTGTCAGTGCCTCAACTGATTTGAGTCTGAGTTCATCACTGCCTGATGCAAGATTAATAAGATACGAATCATGGGCAATTACAGTTTTGATCTTAGATCTCTTTTTAAGGTCATGGTAATGTTCTATTTCATCAGGACTTAGCGTTTTCCCCTTCCACTGATTTGAGTTCTTGGTAAATATCTGGATAGCAGTGCAGTGAAGGGAGTCCCCACGCTCAATCGCCTTGTCAATACCGCCTGCTATGGATGTGTGTGCGCCGAGTAGCATATTAAATAGGTGAGGAAATTATGAAACAAAATGGTACTAAAAGCAAGGGCAGAATAAGCAGGATTGAAGTCAACAAAGACCCGTAATTTCTTTACCTTAACTTCCTGCTTTACCTTAGTATCATATTTAGCTTATAATTGTCTCACTTAAAATTTCTACGCAGGAAATACAATATGAGTTCGATTGCGATTATAGATTACGGGATGGGGAACCTCAGGAGTGTTGAGAAGGCATTTGAATGTGTAGGTCATAATGCCTTTATAGCTAATAAACCTGATGATGTATTGAATGCATCTCATGTTGTACTGCCCGGTGTCGGCGGGTTCCCTGAATGTATGAAGAATCTGAGGGCATCAGGTATGATGGACTCAGTGTATAGAAGTGTCGAAACCGGGAAACCGTTTTTAGGGATATGTCTCGGGCTTCAGGTTCTATTTACTGAAAGCGAAGAGTTCGGAAGTCATAAAGGACTGGACATATTGAAAGGCCGTGTTGTCAGGTTCAGCCCGGAGATAGGACTTAAAGTGCCTCATATAGGTTGGAATGAGATTATGATTTCTAAAGAAATCCCGGTGTTAAAAGGAATACCTGATAATTCTTATGTCTATTTTGTTCACTCGTACTATGTTGTTCCTTCTGATACTGCTATAACAGCAACTGTGTCTGATTATGGGGGGAGTTTTGTATCGGGTGTTTGTAAAGATAATATCTTTGCCTGCCAGTTCCATCCTGAAAAGAGTCAGGATGTCGGGCTGAAGATTCTGAAAAATTTTGGAGACATTAAATGAAGAATGGACTATTAAATAAAGGGGTCAAGGGGTCGAGGATTCAAGGTGTCAAGGAAATTACAATTTCAGGTGCAGTATTTGTTTTTTTAATGCTTTTTATGTTTACCGGCTGCGGCCCCAAATATATGACTTCAACCATCTCACCGAAATGGAAGGATGCTAAAATAACAAAGGTTATACTTATCCCATTTATAGCCTCTGCTGAAGATACACAAAAGGGTTTGAGGAGCGCCAGGATAGACCCGCAGGGGGTTGCTCAGGTTACCTCAATATTTTTGCACAGCATGGAGAAGTACGGTTATACAGTAATCCCTTATGATGATGGGACAAAGGAAAAACTCACATCAGACGGTAAGCTTGATGCAGATGTCATTAAGTTAATCAGGGACAAGACAGGTGCAGATGCCGTACTTACCGGCATAATAACAAGGTTTGAAGAAAGGGAGGGAGGGCCTGTGGGTGTTAAAAAGCCCGCATCTGTAGGATTTGAGGTAAATCTGATAAGCACTAATGACGGGACAGTTTTATGGAAAGGTGTATATGCAGAGACACAGAAGCCCCTTCTGGAAGATGTGTCTCTGATGCCTGATTTTATAAAAAGGAAAGGAAAATGGCTTACAGCCGAAGAACTTACAAAGAGCGGTGCGGAGAAGGTTTTACAGGCCATTCAGAGGGCTGCCCTTCCGGCTGCAGATAACAATGAAAGAGAGGAGAAAGGGTATTAAAGTGAAAATTATTCCGGCAATAGACATAAAAGGCGGTAAATGTGTACGGCTGTATCAGGGACGTATGGACCAGGAGACCGTTTATTCTGAGAATCCTGTGGAGACTGCCATGATGTGGCAGGAAAAGGGCGCTCAGATGATTCACATAGTTGATCTGGATGGGGCTATAACAGGAGAACCTGTTAACTTCAGCATTATTGAAAAGATTATCTCTTCACTTGCAATCAAGGTACAGGTAGGCGGAGGCATCAGGGATAAGGCTACGGTGGAACAATATATGAATGCAGGAGCCGGAAGAATCGTAATAGGCACAGCCGCGGCAAATAATCTTGAATTTGTATGGAGTATCACCGGCTTTTACACTGCGAGAATTATAATTGGAATTGATGCAAGGGATGGGATGGTGGCAGTAAAGGGATGGACTGAGGTTACTGAGATTGATGCTATCAGCCTTGCTCGAAAGTTCGAGGGTATCGGTATTGCGGGGGTTGTCTTTACTGATATTAGCAGGGACGGCACATTAACAGGACCAAATATTAAGGGTATTGAACAATTTGCATCAAATGTGAGAATACCGGTAATTGCTTCAGGGGGTGTTGCAACAATTGATGATATTAAGGCATTACGCCGCATTTCCCATCCCAGCATTGATAGTGTGATTGTCGGAAAAGCCCTGTACTCAGGGGCGTTTGACTTAGCAGAGGCGATTAAGGCAGGGGCATAGCAAGAGGCTGAAGCAAGAAGCAAGAAGTAAGAAGTAAGAAATAAGAAATAAGATAAGGAAGATGACATATATATGCTTGCTAAGAGAATAATTCCATGCCTTGATGTAAAAGACGGCAGGGTTGTGAAAGGGACGTCTTTTGTTAATCTAAGGGATGCGGGGGACCCTGTGGAGGTTGCCGCCATTTATAATAAAGAGGGGGCTGATGAGTTGTGCTTTCTTGATATTACGGCATCGCATGAAAAGCGGTCAATAATAATTGATGTAGTTAAGAAGACCGCTGAGAAGGTATTTATGCCCCTGACTGTCGGCGGCGGGGTAAGCAGTCTTGAGGACATAAGGACACTTCTAAAGGCAGGGGCTGACAAGGTTTCAATAAATACTGCTGCTGTAAAGAATCCTGAATTTGTGCGCGAGGCATCAGAACGGTTCGGCAGTCAGTGTATTGTAGTTGCAATTGATGCAAAGCGGCGTTCAACTGATACGCATGATATTGAACAGGCATTGTCCCCCATATCATTTGGGGAGTGGGGGGTGTATATTCACGGAGGCCGCACCCCCACTGGTATTGATGTCATAATGTGGGCAAAGAGGATGGAAGAATACGGTGCAGGAGAGATACTGCTGACAAGTATGGATAGAGACGGTAGAAAAGATGGTTATGACCTGGCGCTTACACGCGCGGTCTCGGATGCTGTGACCATACCCGTTATTGCCTCAGGCGGTGTAGGGACACTGGAGCATCTTTATGACGGGATAGTAACAGGCAAGGCCGATGCCGTGCTTGCGGCCTCAATCTTTCACTTTCAGGAATATACAATAAGGCAGGTAAAAGAATATCTGAGAAGCAGAGGGATTCCGGTAAGATTAGAGAAGTAAGAAGTAAGAAGTAAGAAAAAAAGAAAGAGGTAAGAAGCAAAATGAGTGATATTGTAAGTCAGATAAAATTTGATAAAACTGGGCTTGTTCCTGCGATTATTCAGGACCATAGAACGTTTACTGTTCTTATGATGGCCTATATGAATGTTGATTCGTTAAGGGCTACGATAAGCACAGGCATTACACATTTCTGGAGCAGGTCGAGGAAAAAACTCTGGCAGAAGGGGGAGACCTCCGGGAATATCCAGATGGTAAAGAAGATTCTCTATGACTGTGATGCAGATACCCTGCTTGTTCAGGTTGAGCAGGTAGGTGTTGCGTGTCATACAGGGAACAGGTCTTGTTTTCATCGTGGATTATATGAAAAAGACGGCTCACCTGAGATGGATAAGGTTCCATTAACCGGTATTCTGAATAAGGTATATGATATTATTCTCGAAAGAAAAAAGAACCCTGCGGAATCCTCTTATGTAAGCTCCCTTTATTCATCAGGGGTTGATAAGATATTAAAAAAGATACCGGAAGAGGCAGGAGAGCTTGTAATCAGTTCTAAAAACAATAACAGGAGTGAGATAATATATGAGGCCGCTGACCTCTGGTTTCATACACTTGTACTCTTGGGCTACCATGGACTGACCCCGCAGGATGTTTACAAAGAACTTGAGGATCGATTCGGGATTTCAGGATTCGAGAAGAAAAAGAAGGAGGGAAAGACAAAATGAGCAACTGTATATTCTGTAAGATTATTTCAAAAGAGATACCGAGCAGTATTTTCTATGAAGATGATGCATGTATAGCCTTTGATGATATTAATCCACAGGCGCCTGTCCACGTCCTGATTGTCCCTAAGGAGCATATTGCTACTTTTAATGACCTTGGAGAGGATAAAAAGGATTTAGTAGGCCGCCTCGGCATGGTTGTCAATAAGGTTGCAGAGATTAAAAATATAAAAGATCCCGGGTACAGAATAGTGATAAACTGCAATACCGCAGGCGGTCAACTGGTCTATCACCTTCATGTGCATGTCCTTGGCGGAAGGCATTTGTCATGGCCTCCCGGGTGAGAGCAGAGCGTAGAGCAGAAGTAAGAGGCAAGAAGTAAGATAAAAGAATACCGAGTCCCCTTTAATTCTTCCTTTATAAGGAGGGGCAGGGGAAGCCTCAAAATTCCCTCCCCCCAATTTCAAATGAGGGGGGAGGGTCAGGGTGGGGGTGAGCTTTGGAGATTTTCAATTGAAAAAAGCTGTCATCCTTTTAAGCGGCGGTGTAGACTCCACAACTACTATGGCTATTGCACGCTCTGAGGGATATGAGTTATATGCACTGAGCATAGACTATGGGCAGAGGCACAGGCAGGAGCTTGATAACGCCGGAAAGACTGCATCCTTTTTTAATGCAAAAACACATAAGATAGTAAATGTGGATTTAAGAGAAATCGGCGGGTCTGCTTTAACATCAGATATAGAAGTCCCTAAAGACCGCAGTGTGCATGAGATGGGGCACGGCATACCTGTTACTTATGTACCTGCCCGTAACACAATCTTTCTTGCAATTGCACTCTCCTGGGCAGAGGTTATTGGGGCAGACTCAATTTTTCTCGGTGTAAATGTGCTGGATTACAGCGGCTATCCTGACTGCCGGCCTGAATTTATAACGGCATTTGAGAATATGGCGAATCTTGCTACCCGAGCAGGGGTTGAGGGTAAAACTCAGATAACTATTAAAACACCGTTGATAAATCTTACAAAGGCTGAGATAATAAAAAAGGGCATTGACCTTGGAGTTGATTACAGTCTAACCCATAGCTGTTATGACCCTCCTGAGGAAGGGATTGCGTGCGGGAGATGTGACAGTTGTTTATTGAGAAAGAAAGGATTTATTGAGGCAGGTATACCTGACCCGATAAAGTATGCCGTATGAATGTATTCGAAATCTTTGATGTTGCCATAGGGATTGAAAAAAGATTATCAAATATGTATTACAAATTCTCCTCCCTTTTTAGAGATAGTACAGAGATACACAATTTCTGGGTCGGGATTGCAAGCCATGAGAAGCTGCATTCAGAGACACTAACCATGTGCAAGGCGTATCTCCAGTGGAACCACCCTTCCCTGAAACACAAAGATAAACCATTAATCCACTTCTCTGATGTTAAAGAACTGGAATCCCTTGATTCCATTACAAAAGAATATGATAGTAAAATTAGAAAGCACAGGCCGTCACTTCAGGATGCCCTTGAACTATTATTGAATATTGAAAACAGTGAACTGAACCATATATATAACAGGCTCGTCCATGTATCCGGCATTAAACTGTCACAGAAGCCTGAATCTGTGCAAAAGACCATATACGAACATATAAGGTTTATAAAAACCTTTATGGATAAGCACTACAGGGGAAGCCTTCCTGCTATCAGGATTGAGGATTTCAAGGAAGTAAAACATTTAGAGACACCTGCTACAGTACAGCCGGCTGTAAATCTTCAGGCAACTAAAACAGATAAATTAACTGAAACAGTAAGCGGAAAGATTGCAGAAATTCTACAGGATATGCAGTATGGTTTTATTGCCGGCGAAGACAATCAGAGGTTTATGTTTTTAGCAGATGAACTTTTTATAGATAAATGGGAAGATATAAAGGTCAATGATTGTGTTGAGTTCTCGGTAATCCAGCTCCCGTGGGGGCCGAGGGCAATTGATATTAAGATCAAAAAATAGAATAAAACTGAACAGATGTTAAAACCTACCACTTATGACGGCATAGCACTAATAGCAGACCCCATCCATAGTTATATTACATTTACCGTTCCCAGTACTGGTTCGGATGAAAAAAACCACCCTCACCTTAATCCTCTCCCTGAGGGAGAGGAAATTTCCCTCCCCTTCAAGGGGAGGGCCAGGGTGGGGATGGGGTCATTTCCAATTGAAAAAACAGAAAAAGACTTAATAGACTCTCCATGGATGCAGAGGCTCAGACATATTTATCAGCTCCAGAGTGCAAGATGGGTATTTCCTTCAGCAGAACACAGCAGGTTCCAACATTCGCTTGGTGCAATGCACATTGCAGGCAGGTTTGCCGGTCACCTTTATCCGACACTGAAGGCAGTTATTAAAGACTGCCCTTCAGAGGCTTATATAGAGGAGCTGCTGCGCACAACCGCCCTTTTGCATGATGTGGGACACGGCCCATTCGGACACTTCTTTGATGACAACGTACTTAATGAATACGATGAAACACATGAGACGGTCGGGCAAAAGATTATTATCAGGGAACTTGGGGACATAATAAAGGGAATAAGGCGCAGCCCAAACGGGGCATTTAACCACGGCGAGGAATTAATGCCTGAATATCTTGCGTTTCTTATCGGAAAGGGTCCCTACTCAGGCTCTCACACAAAGGACATACCCAGATGGCTGTTGTTTCTTCAACCCCTTTTAAGCGGCATCTACACTGTAGACAATATGGATTATGTGTTGAGGGACTCGTTTATGTGCGGCGTTGCAATAGGGCCTGTTGATATTGACCGCCTTATCCACTATACCTTTTTTACAGACAAGGGCATATCCCTCCATCGTTCCGGGCTTTCTGCCTTAAACATGTTCTTAAATGCCCGGCTTTATATGTACACAAATGTCTATTATCACAGGACGACCCGTGCCATTGACCTTCATCTTAAAGAGATATTTAAAGAGACAATAAAGCTGTTATTCCCGTATAATCCTGTTGAGAGATTAGATAAGTATCTACTGCTGACTGACTGGTCTTTGCTTGAAGGTGTGAGGGGATGGGCAGGATCAAATGAATCCGCGAAATCTGAACTTTATCCTGAATGGCAGAAGATCCTTGTCAGGGACGTAAAGTGGAAGATGGCTTATGACAAGACCCTTTCCATAAGAGAGGTTGAAAAAGGCAGAAGGTTTATTTATCAGGAAGAGCTGCATAAAGAGATACAGGACACCCTTCCTGAAGATATGAAATATGTTCCATTCAGGGTTGATATGGCAAGTCAGGACCCAAGGCCTATAAACCCACTCATGATGGGTGAGAGACAGATATACGTTTATAATCCCTCTACCGGCGAGGTCTCAAAAGAGGCATTAAGAGAGTTTTTCGATTATATACCTGCCAAAGTTGTCCTATGCCGCATCTTTGCACTAAATCATCAGAACGACCGCCTGCTTGCATCCGCCGCTGAGAAGGTACTGGTTGAAGACGCAAGCAGTATCAAGACGAATGTTTGATTAACAGGCGACGCCATGAGTGGGGCGCTCACAAATGAGGATGAAAATCACCCCCCCAAGCCCCCCCTTGTTAAGGGGGGGAAAGGTTCTCAATGGCCAACGGCAATCCCCCCCTTTTTTCAAGGGGGGGCATGGGGGGTGATTTTCGGATGAATAAATTACTTGATCG
>JACRGV010000058.1 GCA_016212215.1 Nitrospirota bacterium | reverse complement strand
TGTCCGCATAGCATCCACAGAGATTATTTAAAGAGCTCAGAGAAACCGGAGGGACATCGAAACTACCCTCCGGTTAAACCTTTATACAAGAGGTCAATTTAATGTGAAACTTTCAGGCAAGATAATGTGAGAGGTGACAAAAGGTAATCTGAATAGTCTCCTAAGCGGCGTTCAATGGTTTAATACGCTTGATCTCAATCTTGATGTTTTGTGCCGCTTCCCAAAGGTCAACAGCCCGCTGAGCATTCAACCAGAAATCCGGTGTGTTTCCAAATAACCTCGACAGCCTCAGCGCCATTTCCGGACTGACTGCCCGGCGCTCACGGAGCAGCTCGTTGACTGTCTGACGTGACACACCAAGAGCTTTAGCAAGACTCATTACATTAAGTCCATAATCCGGCAAAAAATCCTCCCTCAGCATTTCGCCGGGATGGGTCGGACTAACCTTTCTTACTCTTGTATTCGGAATACCCATACTGCACCTCATTTTAGTGATAATCTGTTATTTCCACGTCGTAAGCGTCACCATTAATGAAACGAAAACAAATACGCCATTGGTCGTTAATTGAAATGGAATATTGCCCCTTCCGATCCAGTTCCAGTTCATGAAACCGATTACCAGGAGGAACCTTCAAATCATCCAATCCGGTTGCCAGGTCAACATACTCCATTTTCCGCATTGCCCGCTTCCAGATTTCTGGTGGAAACCGCTTTGACTTCCCCATCTCGTATAGCTCCAGCGTATACCGGTCAGCAAATGTCTTAATCACCTGCCAATTGTAAACCATCACGTGACAGTAGTCAATTTGTAATCATTAAAAATCTTAAAACTTCAGAGAAGTTATGGTTAGATAAAAACCGTATTGAAATCCTCGCACCCTACCCTTTGGAGGATAGAAGAATTATGATAGGCACTATTGAAGGAAAGATATGGACAGCAATATTTACTATGCGAAGCGATGCTATTCGTATCATTTCAGTCAGGCGTGCAAGGGAAAAGGAGGTAAGTTTATATGAAAAAGAAAGCTCTGGCTAAAGATAGCACTGAATTTGACCGCCGCTTTGATTCAGGAGAAGATATGCATGATCTTATTGACATATCCCGCGCAACTGTTATCCGACATGGGAAAAAGGTACGTATTACATTGGACATCGCAGAATCTCTGGTAAAGGAAATTGATAAGATACGGGAAGAGATCGGCATTGACCGCGCAGCTCTGATAAAGGTCTGGCTTCATGAACGTGTGCGACAGGAAAAGGCAGTTCATGGTAATTGAGTACAAATATGAGAAAGTGTCTTCGTGCCGCTGTGTTTAATGATAGGATTTTCGGATAATCCTATTATGCCTTTGACGGCACTTCCTGATAGAGCTTCATTGAACAGAACTTGGGTCCGCACATGGAACAGAATGATGCATCTTTAAATGAAGGTTGTGGCAGGGTTTCATCGTGCATCTCTCTTGCCCTGTCAGGGTCTAGGGCCAATTCAAACTGGCGGTTCCAGTTAAAGGCAAATCTGGCGCGTGATATTTCATCATCACGGTCTCTTGCGGCCGGCCTGTGACGTGCGACATCTGCGGCATGGGCTGCAATCTTATATGCAATTATCCCCTGACGAACATCTTCTAAGTTTGGTAATCCGAGGTGTTCTTTTGGGGTAACATAGCATAGAATAGAAGCACCGGCATAAGCCGCCATTGTTGCACCGATAGAGGATGTTATATGGTCATAACCTGGTGCTATATCCGTTACAATCGGGCCAAGCACATAGAACGGTGCACCGTGGCAGACCTCAATCTCCTTCTTGATATTCATCTCAATCTGATCTAACGGGACATGACCAGGTCCTTCTATCATTATCTGTACATCTTCTTCCCATGCCTTTAACGTAAGCTCACCGAGTATTGATAATTCTGCAAACTGTGCCTCATCACTCGCATCGCTGAGACAGCCCGGACGCAGACCGTCACCGAGGCTCAGGCTTACGTCATACCTCTTGCATATCTCCAGTATCCTGTCAAAGTGTGTATAGAAGGGATTCTGCTTATTATGATAAGCCATCCATTGAGCGATTATGGCCCCGCCCCTTGAGACAATGCCCATAAGCCTCTTTGATGCCATCGGAAGAAATTCATGGAGCAGTCCGCTGTGGATGGTCATGAAGTCTACGCCCTGTTGGGCCTGCACCTCTATAATATCTAATATGTCATCTATGGATAGTTCATGTATCTCGTTTACACCCTCTACGGCCTCATAAATCGGGACAGTGCCTACAGGAATAGGGCTGTTCTTTATAATGCAGTCCCGTATTTGATGGATATTCCTGCCTGTACTCAGGTCCATTACTGCATCTACTCCAAGTTTTACGCAGAGGTTCAGCTTCTCAAGCTCTTCACCTTCTGATGATGTAATTGATGAGTTGCCTATGTTGGCGTTTATCTTACATGTTGCAGATATGCCGATGCCCATAGGAATAAGGTTAGGATGATTTATGTTTGCAGGTATTATGAGGCGGCCTTCGGCTATTTCATTACGCACGAATTCAGGTTCAAGGTGTTCAACCTTCGCAACGTGCGTCATCTCTTCAGTGACAACACCCTGCCTTGCATAATGCATCTGGGTTACATTGCCGTTGCGGCCTTTTAACCAATCTGTTCTCATAAACTCTCCAAAAATTAAGAACTTCTTAACCACAGAGACACGGAGGCACAGAGTTTATATTTAATAAAAATCTAAAATCCCCAATATTTTCTCTGTGTCTCAGTGCCTCTGTGGTTATATTTATAAAGGGATGTTCAATTTACCGTTATCAATGATGGTCTCAGATGTCCCGTCTTCATATTCAAGAATCAGTGTAGGTGAAAAGAATACATAGTCTTCATGAAAATTGGCACTTGTTGTCCCGCCGAATGTGGTGTTGTCTCCCAATGCAATGTGAGTTGTGCCGAGTATCTTCTCAGCCTCAAGTATATTGTCAGGTCTTGATGCCTTTTCATTAGTACCGATACCGAGTTCAGCCAGACCGACTGCGGTTGGGCTTAACTTAAATATATTCTCAAGATACTTCAGGAATTCAATATCCCCTGACATATCTGTGACCTTTCCATCTTTCATTGTAAGTGTTACCGGCGGGTTTAGTTTTCTTGTTGTAGACCAGTCCAGCACCATAACACCGTTTGAAGTACCTTCAACAGGGGCAGCATATACCTCGCCCGCAGGCAGATTACCGAAGCTCCCCTTTTCAGTAATGAAGCCAGTGTCAGCAAATCCTTTGCGTCCCTTCAATCCCATCCTTATGTCAGTGCCCATAGGACATCTCATTATCGCAGTATCAGCCTTTGTTACAAGTCCTGCGATATGTTCAGACCTTCGTGCAACAAGATTCCAGTCCACATCCATTGGGCCATAGAACATATCAGGGTCAAACAGAGGCATACTGGCATAGCGTGCCCCTCTAATCTTTGTAAGGAGATGCCGGAAGCGGGTGTGGCTTGTAGAATAATTTGCCATGCCTATTATGACATCAACTAAGTCAGCCTCATGAGGTTTCAATATCTCAAATGCCTTTTCAACATCACCTGCAATAGCCTCTTTATTTATCAGCCGCTCTAATATCCCGGCTCCTTTTAAATCCTGTAATGCCTTTTGCCCAAAAGCCATCTGCCACACAGGTTCAGGCGGTTCATATCCATTATTCGGAAGAGAGTCATATATGTAGAACTGTGTATCTGTTATCCTACCTGAGATCTCAGCTAACTGTCCTGCGGCCTTTTCAAGGCGTCTGCACCGGTCCATCTCTTTTGGTACAAGTCTTCCCTCCTGCATGTGGTCAGTAAATACAAGGACACGTTCTCCATGCCTGATGGCCATATTAGTGTTAAGAAGTTTTTCTATTGCTTTATCCATAACTTTATATAATATTTAGGGGGAGGGTATTAATACTAAACTGAAATTACCTCTTCAATTTCAGGGATCATGGCCTTCAGATGCCGCTCTACCCCAAGCCTCAATGTAACAGTAGAGCTTGGACATCCGGAGCAGTTTCCTACCAGCTTTACCATCACCTTGTTTCCATCAAGACCTACAAGAACTACATCTCCGCCGTCTCTCTGTAATGCCGGCCGTATCATATCGAGGACCTCTTCTACCCTCGCCTTATCAAGTGTTGTTTCCATTCAAACTTCCTCCTGTTAATGTTTTCTCCTGTTGTTCAGGTTTTAAAATATAATACAGGAAGATATATTGATTTGCAACTACCGGCACTTGATTTCCCCTCCCCTTGCGGGAGGGGATTAAGGGGAAGGGGGCTTAATTAAAACGATACGACAACAGCATCCCTAATGAAGTTTCTTCAAGAGATATCTTTATGTCAGAGTTTGCCTCGAATGGTGTCATGTAATCAAAACCTGGCGGCACATCTCTCTTTCCTGTTAAAGTTTTATTGGCGGCTTTCATATATGTAAGGCCAATTCCCCAGTGTTCCCCGAGCTGATAATCAAATCCTATTGTTGTATGTCTTTCAACAACTGCAGGGAAAATAAGGTTATTAAATACATCCCGTTTATTAAGCGGCGATTTTCCATAATTATAGCCTGCCCTGATATTTAATTTGGGGCTTGCCTTGTACTGAATCCCAAGTGCATATATATATTGATCATCCCACCCGAAATTGAGCTTCGTGGAACTTGAATCACCGCCGGCTGTTGAATCGGTGTCAAATGAATTGGACGGTCCCTTGAAAGTTACCTTATCATGAGTGTCGGACCAGTTGATCCATTTTACATCAAAGTCCACTAAAAATTTATCATTCGGCCTTACAGCTATGCCTATAGCAGCCTGCTGGGGGAAATCTAAGTCCATCCTGTAGACTCCCTGGTCGCCTGTTGCACCATTAAAATTTTTAATATCATCTTTCCCAATGCGGTATGTACTGTCTCCAAAGAACTGCTTGCTTGTATATGATGCACCTATAGTAATAAGTTTATCCAAATCATAAAGGATTCCGGCACTCGCTCCATAACCAATCTGATTAGTAGGGCGGCCAAGATCAAAATTGACATCCATCTGAGTTATATCAGAAGGAACCGGTGTACCCGAAGGACCGCCCGGCGTGGTCCAAAATGGTACATTCTGGAATTTCTGTCGTATGGTAACTGACATGTAATCCACATTTAATGAGATGCCGGCGCTCACAGGCATCCCGCTGACATTCCATGCAACAGTCGGAGCCATCTTCCAGAATTGGATGCCGCTATATCCATTAAATGTAACGTCATTTGGGATATTTGGCGGTGCAGCGGGCATCATGGTAATCTGGGCATAATCAACGCCAAGCCCGGATGTTGCAAACATCCCCCCGCCAAAATATACATTATCTCTGCCGAATGCCTTTGCTACCCATCCTACAGATGGGATACCGTATAAGCCTGTCCCACCTTTAGTGTACTCTCCGCCATTTGCAGAAAAGTCCACATACCGTACAGGCATGAATGCATCCATGCTGAAGTCAGCCCTTTCCCCTACACGAGCCATCCCGGCAGGATTACTGATTGCAGTCATAGTGTCCATAGGAGCGGCAGTAACAGCGCCTCCCATGCTTTTTTGAGCCTGACCAACGCCTATTAACTGATAACCGTTAGTTGCCATAGCAGTCCGGCATAAGAAGGTAATGATGATGTGAATAATGAAAGCATAGATTAATCGTTTCATACTATAATCCCCCCGCCAATAACCTCATCATTATCATAAAAAACAATAGACTGGCCGGGGGTGATTGCCTGCTGAGGGTTTTCAAACACAACCTCTACTCCTTCCCCGTCAACCGGCCTCACTAAAACAGGCACAGGCGTATTCCTGTATCTTATCTTTGCAAAAAGTTTTTTTGGTTGTGTAAACGGTTCACCGCTTATTATATGAATATTTCGTGCAATAAGTCCTGTTGCAGAAAGGTCGTCTCGTGTTCCCAGCACGATCTCATTTTTTCCTGTATCAATTTGTGTTACATAAAGACGCTCACCTGCTGCAACACCAAGCCCCTTCCGTTGTCCAATGGTGTAAAAGGCAACTCCCTTGTGTTGCCCAAGTACCTCGCCCGAAGATGATACAAAGTTACCGGGACTCATTGATTCAGGAATCCGGTTTGAGATAAACTCCTGATAGCCTTCCTGAGTTACAAAACACACCTCCTGACTCTCTTTAATCTCATCCACCGGCAGGTCAAGAGATTCGGCCATCTCTGAGACCTCTTTTTTTGTAAGCTCTCCAAGCGGAAATCTTATCTTTGATAATTGTCCCTGAGAGAGTCTGTATAAGAAATAGCTCTGGTCCTTTTCAGTATCTAATCCCTTTTTAAGATGATATTTTTTATCTTCAGAACTATAGACTATACGGGCATAGTGGCCTGTTGCAACATAATCAGCACCGATACCGACAGCATTTTCAAGGAGGATAGAGAACTTGACCATCTCATTACATCTTATGCACGGATTCGGAGTCCGGCCTCTCAGGTATTCTGAACAGAAATCATCTACTACAGACTTTTTAAATTCCTTATAAGCATCCCAGACATAATAAGGTATCTTTAAATTCTCTGCCGCAAACCTCGCAAGCCCTATCTTACAGCAGGAGCGCTCATGCCACTCACCATCAAGATACTCCCCCTCTTCCCAAATCTTAAGGGTCGCTCCAATTACATCAAAACCCTGCTTTTTCAGAAGCATAGCAGTAACCGAACTGTCAATCCCCCCGCTCATTCCGACTAAAACCTTTTTATTTTGCATATAAAAACATTTTTACCACAGGATAAAACCCCATCCCCACCCTAACCCTCCCCTTGAAGGGGAGGGAATCCCCTAAGCACCCTCTCCATCAGGGAGAGGGTCCGGGAGAAGTCGGGGTTGTTTCTGCCTTTTCTAACTTCTTACATCTTGCTTCTGTCTTTAGTCTGCTTACTGCTTACTATTTTCACCCCTCAACTATCTCCAATATCCTGTTCAGGTCATCCACAGAATAGTATTCCACCACTATCTTCCCGCCCTTCTTTTCTTCCTGAATCCTCACTTTTGTACTGAATACCCTTTGAAATCTCGTCTCCACTTCCTTTAATGATGAATCCTTTTTTTCCATAACCTTCTTTTTCTTCTTCTGAACACCCCAGTCCTTTGCCCATATCTCAGCCTCTCTGACTGATGCACCTTTAGACACGAGGTGCTCAGCAAACTTTGTTTGTTCAGCAGCACTTGCAAGAGAAAGGATGGCCTTTGCATGTCCCGGTGATAAAACTGATGCTGACAGATACTCCTTCACCTTTTCCGGCAGGCCAAGCAGTCTCAGGTAATTTGCAACTGTTGAACGTTCTTTACCGATCCTGACCGCCACATCTTCCTGTGTAAGATTAAATTCATTTAAAAGCCTCTGATAACCAAGTGCCGCCTCTATGGGATTCAGGTTTTCCCTCTGTAGATTCTCTATAAGTGCAATCTCAAGGGACTTCTCATTTGAAAGGTCCTTCACAACTACAGGTATCTTTTTCAACCCGGCAATCCGGGCGGCACGCCACCGCCGTTCACCTGCAATAAGTTCATAGACCCCATTATCAAGATGCCTTACAATCACAGGCTGAATAACACCATTAACACTTATCGAATTTGCCAATTCCTCAAGCCTGCCGTCTTCAAATACATGCCTCGGCTGGTACTTGTTAGGGACTATCCGGGATATTTCAATCTCAGAAATGGATACCCCGCCTTCTGCATGAACATTCTCCGTTTGTGGTATAAGTGTACTTAATCCCCTACCCAATGCCTTTTTTATCATTCTTTATCACCTCCAGCGCCAGGTCCAGATAAGACTGGGCACCCTTTGAATTTATGTTATACAGGATTATAGGTTTACCATGACTTGGTGCCTCACCAAGTGCAACATTTCTCGGAATAACACTCTTAAAAACAGTGTCTTTAAAATGCCCTTTAATCTCTTCTGCCACCTGGTGTGCAAGATTGTTCCTGCTGTCAAACATGGTAAGAAGGATACCTTCTATAGAAAGTTCCCTGTTAAAGGACTTTTGAACCAGGCCTATTGTCTTCAATATCTGGCTCAGCCCCTCCATTGCAAAAAACTCACATTGAACCGGTATAATTACAGAATCAGCCGCAGTAAGTGCATTTACAGTCAGTAGGCCCAGTGAAGGGGGGCAGTCCACGATAATATAACTGAAGTCCTTTTTTAATGGCTCAATAGCCCTTTGTAAGGAAAATTCCCGCTTTTCCGCATCAATAAGTTCAATTTCAGCACCAATAAGGTCAATACCTGCAGGAACAACCTTAAAATATTTAAGCTCAGTCGGTACAATAGTATCTCTTAAATCTTTTTCACCAATAATTGCATCATATATAGATCCATTAATTGATGTTTTATCAATCCCACAGCCGCTTGATGCATTACCCTGGGGGTCAAAATCAATTAAGAGAACATCCTTTTCAGCCGCAGCAAGAGAAGCGGCCATGTTTATGGCTGTAGTAGTCTTGCCGACGCCGCCCTTCTGATTGGTTATTGAAATGATTTTACCCATAATATCAATAAGTTACATTACTCCAAAAAGATAATTTCAAAGATTGTAACATAATATACTAATGAATGGAAGTAAACTGCAATTACCTAAGTTGGTTTTAACTTTCTATTAATCACGGATAGATATAATCTATTCATAAAGAAAATAACAAAGGTACTAACCAAATAAAGAGGAAAATGAAAGGAGGTGTTAAATACAATGGAAAGAGATGAAAAAAAGGCTTTAATAATCCACGCAGTAATAACGCTGGTTTTAGCAATAGGTATGATAACCGGTGGACAGATTTTGTTGTAATCCAACAACTGAGCTTTTAGGGGATGTTTAGAACCCAATACGCCCTCATCAGGAGTACAAATACCAGATGGGGGATTTTTATTTCTAACAACGGTATCGAGACAAATCGTAGGTTCATTGTTCCACGTGGAACATTAGCCCTTTATCCCGGATAAAACTACGAACCCACCACTTCCAAATCCTTCAAGGACAGGGTCGGGTTTATCCATATTGTTTACATCATTAAAGATCGTCTGACAGATCTGAATGTTTTGAAAATTAAGAGTATTCAGGAATTCTTTTACCTGCTGAGTAGAATAAAATATCGCTTGTGAATAAAACTTATGTGCCCCCTTACTATGCTCATATTTTCTGCCAAGTTGAGATTCTTTGTCAATAATGGCGATTATAATGCATCCATCCGGTTTCAAAATTCTCCTCACTTCATTCAATGCAGTAAGGGGGTCGCTTAAAAAACAGATAACATTGACCATCAAGGCATAATCAATTGAGCTATCAGCAAAAGGCAATTGTTCTGCTATTGCCCTGATTACTTCAAGTCCACGCAATTTCGCAACCTGTGTCATACCACCAGCAGGCTCGACTACTATTTTTACTCCGAGGGGTTCTGAAAAACGTCCGGTACCGCCCCCTATTTCTATTCCAATGCCTGTACATGGGAGAAACCTTCGCACTGCCTCAATTTCAGAGAGATAGGCAAACCGGTTAATATCAAACCATTCGTCATATTCATGGGTAAAGTGATTGAATATCTTGATATTATTTTGGGATAATTCCTGCTTCATTGGAAAATACCTCCGGCGGGGTAAGAAAACCTCGCCTATCCATTTCTATGAGGATAGGCTGGACATTCCTGTCCCGCTGACTTTCATGCCCCTTTGTGAACCCTCGGTTCATGGGAGTTCATCCGAAAATCCTCGTTATTATCAATAAAATTAAGAAAATAAAACTTTTTATCCGTCTGCCATAGCCT
>JACRGV010000057.1 GCA_016212215.1 Nitrospirota bacterium | reverse complement strand
TGGCTAATCACATGAGCAGTGAGTCCATACGATATTTGTGTGAAGAACTTAATTCAACAGAAACAGTATTTCCGGGCACAAATCTGCGACTGGTTTACGAACTGGTATCTTAACAAATTCCACGAGGTCAGGAGGTCTGAAGTTAGATTTTACAGGTGATAAAAAGAGACTGAAACTTGTTAAGTAGGCTGTGGATAACCGGCAAATTCCGTACAAAAACCGTCAAATCATAAAATCAGGTTATGTAACTATTTGAATTAATTATATATACAGGCTTACTACGAATCAAAAGGCTGCAGGTTCAAGTCCTGCCAGGCGCACCAATGGGGTATCAGTGTAGCTTACGCCTCTTCCAGATAAACCTCGCCGCTATCCAAATCATACGCGAACAGCTCTGCATACCGGCCCCAGTCTATGGCGGTTTCAAGCTGGTTCCATGCCTCTTCTTCTGTGAAGTAGTTCTCAAGTATTTCAATAAAGAAGTCTTCGGACATCCTGTGTTTTGTAGATGTGGAGAGTACCTGGAATATCTGTTTCAGCAACTGGATGTTGGATATTGCCATCTCCCTGAATATCTCTTTCTTTTTGAGTGCATCTGCCTCAGCGAAAATCTTTCCCTGTTCTTTGAGTAATATGTCTCCCTCTTTTATCTCAGCGAATCCGAGAAACACGGCGGCCTCTGTTAATGGAAATATGTCATCCACTTCCATACTCAAATCTGAAGCAAGTACCGGTATGTCTACTTTACCGCCTTTATCATGTACAAGCTCTACCAACCCGCTGATTGCACCGATCTTTGCATGGGGGATAAACTGGTATCTCTCTTTCCTCAGCAGGAATGGCACCTCTCTTGCCGGTCTCGTAAGAATAGAATATATCTCATCAAGCAGGTACTTGAATTCTTTTGAATCCTTGTCTCTGACGTGAGGCAGGATTATCTGAATGTCTGCGCGTATCTTTCCCGGGTTGTGTCTCATAACAATCGCCCTATCAGAAAGGAAAACAGCCTCTTCAATATTATGGGTGATAATAATTATGGATTTAATGGGCATCTTCTTTTTCAGCCACAGGTCTATAATCTCGTTTCTAAGATTGTCTGCTGTGAGGACATCCAGTGCTGAGAAGGGTTCATCCATAAACAATATCTCAGGTTCAACAGCAAGCGCCCTTGCAAGCCCGACCCTCTGTTTCATGCCGCCTGATAGTTCCCGTGGATATGCCTCTTCAAATCCATCTAATCCAACAAGGTCAATCGCCTTTACGGATTTTTCCCGTGCAATATCTCTTGCGACACCTTTTGCCTTTAGCCCGACTTCCACATTCTCAAGGACTGTAAGCCATGGGAATATTGCAAAGTTCTGAAATACCATTGCTACATTAGGCTTAGTCTTTTCAAGCGGTACTCCATGATAAAGCACATCGCCCTCAGATGGTTTGGCAAGGCCGGCAAGTATTCTAAGCAGGGAGGACTTTCCTGCGCCGGTTGGGCCGAGGATTGACACAATCTCTCCCTCCTCAACCTTGATATTAATATCCTCAAGCACGCTAAGGCTTTTGCCGCTACCCATTGGGTATGATTTAAAGAGTTTTTTGGTTTCTAAGATAACGCTCATTCTATTTCATCCGAAAATCCCTTCCGGCGGGGTAAGAAAACCCCGCCTATCCAGATTAAAATTAACGATAGGCGGGACATTCTTGTCCCGCTCATTTTCTTCTATCTTCAGCCTTACTACCTATCACCTATTTTTCTTCAATCCAATCTATACTTCTCCTGAGCAAGTATAAACAGCCTCTTCCATAGAAGTCTGTTTATACTTACCACTACTAATGCCATTGCAATTGTGCTTGCGAGGAGCATCCTGAAATCACCGGACGCGGATGCAGTGCTTATGGCTGAGCCAAGCCCAGGTGTCGTTATCGTTCTACCTGCAAAGGTAACATATTCGGAGACTATAGTTGCATTCCATGCCCCGCCTGTTGCTGTAATAAAACCTGTAATAAGATACGGGAAGATGCCGGGAAGAATCAATACCTTCCACTTTCTTATGCCCCTGAGTCCATATATACTTGATGCCTCCCGTAACTCGTGTGGTATTGACGATGCCCCTGCAATTACATTAAAGAGTATATACCATTGTGTGCCCATCAGCATAAGGAATATTGCGCCTATATCAAGCCCGCCTCCAATACGTATCAATACTAATATAATAGCAGGAAAAAGTGCAGTGGCCGGTATGGATGCAGCTATCTGGACTAAGGGCTGGAGGAATCTTGCGGCACGGGCATTCATCCCTATCAAAACCCCTAATGGTACTGTCCAGATAGCTGCAAGTGCAATAGAGGCTGATGTCCTGAGCAGGGAATATACGACCCCCTTAATTATTGTAAGAATCTCAGGCATAGTAATACCGCTCAGAAAGACGACAGCCCTGACAATCAGTAATATCACCAGGGAGATTACCAATAACTGGACAATCAATCTTATTGCAGACTTAATCCATGAATGTTCTTTTCTTTCTGCCATAAAAAGCCTGTCTATCCGCTCTCCCATTTTAGATGCATAAATGTTAATCTTCTCCACAATGGCAGACCTTCTTATGACATCCAATATGAATGATTCCTTCTCTTCCTCTCCTGCTATGGTTTCAAACCTGAACTTCTGTGTCCATGCCACAAGCGGCCGCCATATAATAGTATCGAGCAGTATAATTATTATCACCATTGCACCAAGTCCATAGAATACATGCAGAATATCCCCTGCATCTGCCGCAGTATGAATATAAGAACCTAAGCCCGGTAATCTGAAGTCCCTATCCTTTAAAACAAACATCTCACATGCCATCAGGAAGAACCAACCTCCGGCAACAGACATCATGCTGTTCCACACAAGCCCTATTGCACTGAACGGCAGTTCAAGCCTGATGAACTTCTGGAGTCTCGACAGCCTGTATAGAACAGATACCTCTGTCAGGTCTTTGGGCAGTGTATTTATGGAGTTATAGTAACTGAATGCCATGTTCCATACCTGGCCGGTGAATATAAGAATGATCGCCGACAACTCAAGGCCAACCCTGCTGTGAGGGAAGAGGGCTATCATGGCAAGCGTAACACCAGGCAGAAATGACAGTACAGGTATGGACTGAAGTATATCAAGGAGGGGAATCATAATCTGTTCATTTGACCTGCTCTTGTTTGCTGTATAACCATACCAGATGGAGAATCCAAGTGAGAGTATATAAGCCGCCAATATCCTGAAAATAGAGTTTAACGAATAATACGGGAGATTTACCGGCGACAGGTCAATGACAATTGAACCGATATCCCCGCTCCAGCCTGATGCCACATATACAATCAGGTACAACATGGCAAGGATAAACAATATTACCCCCATGTCTACACTCCTGAAACCCGGCCCCAGCCTCGGTATGGAAAAAGGTATCTTAAACATGGCGGGTATTATAATACATATTTCAGAGGTTAATGGGAATAAAAATCTATTTGTAATTGATTTAACAGTTAATTTCCTATATTATAATCCAACCCAAAAATGATGATTAAAGATGACCGACATTTAAGCAGACAAATCAGGGTAAAGACCTTTTTCTCTTTCCTGGTTGCCAATTACATAATCTCTTTGATTATCTCTTACCCGTACCTTTCCTACGGCCCTTCTGCAATAGATTTTCAGGCATGGGTATATACACGTATTGCATTCCTGTCCAACTTTGCAATCTTTATTGCAGTATTAGGCCTTTTTCTATGGCCGTTTACCAGATTCATAAAATCTTCGATACAGCTTTTCTCACTCCCGCCGATTGTAATGTTCTTGTTTCAGGTTTTCCTGCTGGTTGATGTTCACATATATGAGATCTTCCGGTTTCACATAAATGGGATAGTGATAAATACACTGACTACTGAAGGGGCAGGAGATTCAGTGCAGGTAGGGAAAAAGACACTAATCATGTCTGCACTGCTGATTTTATTTATCCTGTTGGTTGAGTTCGGAATACTTCTGGGGTTATACAGATATTTTTCACATAGTTTGAACAGGAGTTTTCTTGAAAAACTCCGCCCTCGTAAGCCTGTCCTTGTCTCTGTGTTACTCTTCCTGATGCTTATATCTGCTGACAAGTTTATCTTTGCCTATGCAAATTTCTATGACATGAATAACATTACACGTTATCAAAAGCTATATCCGATGTATCTCCCCCTGTTTGCTGATAAGGCAATGGAAAAATATCTTGGTATGAAAAAGGAAAAAAGCCCTATCGAATATAAGGTTAAGTCGTCCCTTCTTAATTATCCGTCTCCTGATTTTAAGATTGAGAGTAATTTGAAACCAATAAATATTGTTTGGATCGCCCTTGATTCATGGCGGTTTGATATGATGAATGAAGAGATAACCCCTCATATCAGTGAATTCAGCAGGCAGTCGCTATTATTTGAAAATCATTACAGCGGCGGCAATGCGACACGATTTGGGATTTTCCCCATGTTCTACGGGATATACGGGACATATTGGCATCAGATACTTGCTGAAAGAAAACCGCCTGTGTTCATGGATACACTGCAGGGGATGGGATATGATTTCAAGATACTATCCAGCACTCAATTGACATACCCGGAATTCAGGAAGACTGCATTTGTTAAACTTCCGGCAGGCGCTATTGATGATGAACTCCCCGGAAAGACTGCGGCTGAGCGTGACCTCTGGATAGGAAAGCGGTTTGAGGAGTTTATAGAAAGACATGATAAATCAAAACCGTTCTTTTCATTTATGTTCCTTGATTCGCCTCATGCACCTTACAGGTATACGCCGGAGTTTGCCAGATACCAGCCTGCGGTTGAGGAGATAGATTATCTCAAGGTCAAAAAGGCTAATGCCACATTTGAGGCGGT
Organism: Nitrospirota bacterium; assembly: GCA_016212215.1. NCBI lineage: Bacteria > Pseudomonadati > Nitrospirota > Nitrospirota bacterium. Next base: position 3,252 of record JACRGV010000057.1, on the reverse strand, counting down.
TAAGCCGGTTTATAACAGATACAGGAATGCTGTATATTTTAGTGATTATGCAGTCAATCAGATACTCACAGGTTTGAAGAAACGCGGGTTATTGAAAAATACGATAGTTGCTATTACCGGCGACCATGGAGAGGAGTTCTATGAGACAGGTTTCTTCGGCCACACAAGCTCCTTTTCCAGATATCAGGTGCATGTACCTTTTATCCTTTATGTACCGGGGGAAAAACCTGCAAAGATAACAAAACTTACAAGCCATCTTGATATAGTACCGACCATGCTTTCTTTGATGGGGAGTAAGATGAATCCATCGCTTTATGCGCATGGCCGTTCATTGCTTGGTGCAGAGGAAAATCATTATGTTGTCTCAAGCGGGTGGGACAACTTTGCAGTGATTGACAAAGATGCCGTAGTGATTTTATCTACTGAAATTTATAATGCCGGTTCCGCTGAGGTGAGACTCGGTCAGAAATATGAGATGGTTGATAACAGGCGGCCGATACTTGCGGCCAGGTCAAAACAGTTATTGGATGTTACAAAAAATCTGAGTAATTTTTTAAAGTAATGAGATTAATGATAAATCCTGCCGGAGTTAAACCCATCCCCACCCTAACCCTCCCCTTGAAGGGGAGGGAAAATAACCTTGCCCCCTCTCCCCTGGCGGGAGAGGGTCAGGGTGAGGGGGCCTTATATTTATATTTCCTCATTGTATTATTTTTTATTACACTTAGTTTCTATAATCTCTCAACATCCCACGCAGCCATGTCCTCTCACATCCCCCTTCACAGTAGTCTTGAAGAGGATATTCAGACACTTCAAAGTATGGGTTATCTGGATGAAATCTTTTCCGGGGCACGCCCTTATTCACGGATGGTGGTAGCGAAGGCAATAGTAAGGATTAACTTTTTTCCCTCTCCCCTTAGGGGAGAGGGTCAGGGTGAGGGGGCGTACCCGCAGGTTGTTACAATTCTATTAAACCGTATTGAACAAGAGTTAAAAGAAGAGATTGAATTCTTACAGGGTGCAAGACCCCCGTTGGTTGAATTAAATCAAATAAAACTACAGTCAGTAATTCTTGACGGGAAATTTTCTAACGGCGGGCTTAATAGATTACAGAGCATAAAGAATAACAATGGCAGGGATTATGAAAACGGATTGAATTTCTATGGAGATATTTCACTGCAGGCACGTTTAGGTGATTCAACACTATTATATTTGGACCCTGAATTTCAATATACTGAGCGTGATACACCGGGCACAGATGAGTTATACCGTCTCAGGCTTAGGGAAGGCTATTTTAAATATCATACGCATTATTCGGATATTATGTTCGGTAATGTGCCTTTGTGGTGGGGGCAGGGCTATAATGGATCACTAGTACTAACGGATAATATTGAGCCTCTCACAATGATTCGATTCTATAAAGAAGCGCCTTTTGAGTTTACTCTCCCCCTCCCCCTATCACTCTCCCCCGCATCCGTCCCTCTCCCCTTAGGGGAGAGTGTTAGGGTGAGGGGGCTTATGAGATTTTCTTATGATTTCTTTGTGTCCAGACTTGAACATGATCGTGAGTTGCCGGGACCTGTTTTCTGGGGGCTTCGTATCGGGTTTAAGCCAATCCCATCATGGGAAATCGGGATGGCCAGGACTGCTATGTTTGGCGGGGGAAAAAGGCCGGTTACATTAAAGACAATTACAAATTCTATTACAGGCATTGGGGAGAATACACCGAAAGAAGCAGGAAATCAGATTGGCGGGTTTGATACAAATTTCAGGGGGCATATCCGGCAGCAGCCTTTTAATATTTATGCAGAATTGTATGGCGAAGACGAGGCCGGTTCATTGCCGTCAAAGTATGCATACCTTGCCGGTCTTTATTTGCCTGACATTGCAGGGCTGTCCGGGAATACATTACGTGTTGAATATGCAGACAGCAATCTTAGAGCAAAAAAGGAACCAAGAATTTGGTACACTCATCACGTCTACACAGATGGTTATACTTACAAGGGAAGGATTATGGGGCACGGCATGGGAACCGACGCAAATGACTTTATAATAAAATGGGAGAAATATTTAACAGCAGATATGAAAGGTTTTCTTAGCTATGAGCGTAATAGAGCCGGCCGTTTTGATGGTATCCCCGTCATTTGGCGGGAAGCCAATGACTACTCGGCAGGAGCGGATATAAAGCTCAAGCAAGGAATAGAACTATCTCTAAATTACACATACCAGAAAGTGGATAACTTCGACTTCTCGTCTGATAAGGATTTTCAGAATAATGAGGTCTGGGTTAATATAAGTTTTGAGTAGAGGTCAACTTAAAGTATAGTACAAAGTTGTGATGTTGAGAAATGAACGGATATTCAGAAAAATTGTAATAGAAGAGATAAACGATTTGCCGAGCTTATAAAGAAATATACAAAAGATAGTGTACATTAATTTTAAAAACAGCTTCATCGGTTGACACATAACTCTCATATTGCTATCCTGACCCTGAAATAACAAATCCATATTTTTAATACTTGAGAAATATTTTATGGGAATAAAAGAACGCTGGCACAAGACTAAACCGCTTCCACCTGACATCATGGAAAGGATAGATATGCTGCCTTCCCTTTTTAATGAAAAAGGGGTCATGCTTGCCTATCTTTTCGGCTCACTGTTACATACTCAAGGGAATGATGTTGATATTGCCCTCTTATATGAAGGAGACTTTGATGATATCCGGAGAGAGATTCATAAAAAGCTTGGTACTTCGAGGGTTGATATTGTAAATCTAAAGGCTGCTCCTGTTCTCATTTCTTTTGAGGTGATTAGCACTGGGAAAATGCTTTTCAGTCAAAATGAAGATACTGAAAATCTGTTTGAGATGAAGATAATAAAACAATATCAGGACTTCGGCCCGGTAAGAAATAAGCAGCTAATCCGTTTAAAGGAAAATCTGGGCATTGGTATTTAAACCTGAACATATTATCGCAAGACTCAAAGAGCTTGACACTGTTGTAGAAGAATTGTCTCATTATAAAGACCTTACAATAGAAGATTTAAAAAACTCCCTTTCTAAGCGGTGGACTGTTGAAAGAGGGCTTATAGCAGGCGCTAACCTGATATTTGATATGTAAGCGGTTAAATAACCCCATCTTCACAAGTTGAGGGGAAGATGGCATGATGGTATCCAACAATGAAAGGAGAGCCGTCATGTCAAATTATTTTGAAGAGTGTAGTGAAGTAGGGGATAGTGATAAGGGCAAGTTC
>JACRGV010000056.1 GCA_016212215.1 Nitrospirota bacterium | reverse complement strand
TCACTTATATAAATATTTCCTGCTGAATCTAATGTTAAGGCATGTGCCACGTTGAACCACCTGTTAAGATTTCCTGAAGCAGGGGCGGGAGGGATACCGGTCCATGTAGTCCCATTTCCAATACCCATAATAAATATCCCTGCACTATTAAACTTCTGAATACGGTGGTTACTCATATCTGCAACATATATATCCCCTGTTGTTGGATCTACTGCAACGTCATTTGCTTGTTTGAAACATCCATTTCCGGTTCCGCTAGCAGGTGCCGGCGCTGGGGCAGGGGCGCTCCATACAGTACAATTACCCATCCCCATAAGAAATACACCGGTGCTGTCAAACTTCTGGATTCTGTGATTGTCTCTGTCTGCTATATAAATATTTCCTGTATTATCAATTGCAATACCAACTGGATACCTGAACTGGCCATTTCCAGTACCTGATTTTCCCCACTTTAGGATAAACATGCCATTTGGATCGAACTTCTGTACCCTGTGATTAACGTTGTCTACAACATATACATTTCCGAAGCTATCAGTAACAGTTCCAACTGGATTATTAAACTGCCCGTTTGCAGACCCGCCGTTCCCCCAGTCCCTTTTATATAACTGTGTCTCTGCTGTGTTTGATGGGAAAAACCGCTGAACGCGATGGTTGTCCCTGTCGGCAATATAAACCCTCCCTTGTCCGTCTGTTGCAACTCCCCAAGGTAAGTTGAACTGACCATTTCCTGCACCATACCACCCCCATGCTGTAATGAATGTACCATTACTATTAAACTTTTGGATCCTGTGATTATTATGGTCTACGACAACTACATCACCTGCAGCATCTACTCCTATGCCAATCGGACCATTAAACTGAGCAGAAAGGGCAAATCTACTGTCACCTGAGCCACTCACCCCCCATTTTGTAATAAAGATACCATTACCATCAAACTTCTGAACACGATGATTGGAGTAATCAGCAACATACACATTTCCATCCATATCAACAGCTACGCCATAAGGATTATAAAATTGTCCGTTACCAGACCCATAGCCACCCCAGCCTCCGATAATGGCACAGGTACTATCAACCTTTGTAATATATTCAGTACCAATATTTGAAATAAACACATTACCAGTATTATGATCCACTGCCACTCCCTCAGGCCCAGATAAACCAGCTACCTGGCAAATCTGCTGGCCAAGGCTGTTTAACTTCTGTACCCTCCCATTAGAATAATCAGCAACCCATATATTACCAGCAGAATCCACGTCAATACCTTCAGGAGCATTTAGTTGACCAGGGCCTGTACCCGTTGACCCGATTGTTAATAGAAAGTTACCTGATGAATCAAATTTTACAATCCTGTCATTCACATTATCAGTTACCCATATATCCCCCGCCTGATCAACAGTAACCCCATGAGGCTGATTGAACTCATCATTCAGAGTTCCATAGCTCCCCCACTTCAGATCAAATACATAACTCTCACCATCCGGTGCAATAAAACTATATGGTTCCGGCCCCATAGAACTCCCGCCTTGATATTCCTCCCCAAAAACTGGAGAGATGCTTCCAATAAATGCCATCATAAAGATGGTTAATAATAACAGATGTCTTTTTATCATAGCTGCCTCCCTTGAAGCTCTTGCAAAATCAAGTTTATATATTTATGAGTTAAATCAGGAACAATCCCTTATTATATAGTGGAACATCCGGGTCAAGGGGCACGAATTCTAACCAGATTTTCTACGAGGCTGTTAAAGATAAGGGTACTTAGGGTAAAGTTTTTACTGACTGACTGACTGACTGACTGACTGACTGACTGACTGACTGACTGACTGACTGACTGCAATTTGCAGGCCAGATGCTGTTACTCGAGGGAACTATAGGAGAGGAAATCATCTCAACACCTCACGCAATATCAGTTTACTGGATAACTCTTAAATATCTTGCTTCAGGACGGTAGTTCAACTTATGGCAGGATATTAACAAAAATATAATTGGGCTGTCAAGAAGAATTTATGACGTGAATTTATGATGATGAAAATGATGCCCCCTCACCCGCACCTTCTCCCTGAGGGAGAGGGTGCTAAGTTTATTCCCTCCCCTTCAAGGGGAGGGTTAGGGTGGGGATGGGGTTATTTTCGGATGACCCTCATGAGCCTCCGGCTCACAAATGGAAATGAAAATAGTGAGCAGTAGTCAGCGGATGAAGGTTTAATAAGCTTGTTAGGTATGTCTCTTTTTACCTAATGAAAGCTCTCCTTCGTTAAACTTGTGAATGAGCATAGAAATGAGAGATTGATAAGGCAACCCTTCTTGTAATGCCTTAACTTTAATTTTATTCAAGTCCCTTTCAGTCACTCTAATATTGATCCGCCGTTGTTTGCTCAGGCTTTGCTTAGCATATTCCTGATATACTTGCCTTATTGATTTATTAAAGTCAGAAATCCATTCCCCCTTTTCTAAGGACTTCATAAGATATTTCTCTTCATCGTCAAGATATTTTAATTTATTCATTGCCGGCTACTCCAAAATATTTCTTAGTCGCTTTTCGATCTGGAATAATAGTGGTATTTCAAGATGAACCATCGTGAGCCGTGGGATCACAAAGGGGAATGAAAATTATCACAGGCACAAAGTAAAACGGCAGACACAAAGGCACAAAGTTAGAGAAAAAGGATTCTAAATTTTATACTTTGTGCCTTCTGCCTTTGTGCCTTTTTATAAGGATTTTCGGTTGAAGCTCAGCGTAAGACATGAGTACTACTATATTATATATAGGCCAGCCAGTCTTTGTACCTTTCTTCTTTTCCATGCACAATATTGAAGAAGGTGTCCTGAAGCCTTTTTGTGATTGGACCTGGTTTACCGCTTCCTACTACCCTGTTATCAACCTCTCTGACCGGTGTCAGTTCAGCCGCTGTACCGGTTAGAAATACCTCATCTGCAATATACAGGTCATCCCGCGTGAACCTTTCTTCAATCACAGTCATACCCATATCCCTTGCAATGGTGATAATTGATTCCCTCGTAATGCCGGCCAATATCGAGGTCAATGGCGTGGTCTTTATAATCCCCTTACGTACAACAAATATATTCTCGCCGCTGCACTCTGCAACATAACCATCCGGGTCAAGCAGCACGGCCTCGTCATAACCCGCAGCCTTTACCTCTTTCTTGGCAAGTATGGAATTGACATAATAACCGGGAACTTTTGCCCTTGTCATGGAGATATTTACATGATGCCTTGTAAAAGAAGATATTTTAACCCTGATACCTTTCTCAAGACCTTCGTCCCCAAGATAGGATCCCCATTTCCATGCCGCTATGGCCACGTTTATTGGATTATCCTCAATATATATCCCCATCGAACCATAACCAATGAACGCTATGGGACGGATATAACATGCCTCAAGACGATTCACCCTGACGACTTCCTTTATGGCCTCTGATATTTCCTGCATTGAGAAAGGTATCTTAAATGACATGATATGTGCAGACGCAAAGAGCCTCTCCACATGGTCATCAAGCCGGAATATCGCAGACCCGTTCTCTGTCTTATAACACCTGATACCCTCAAATGCCCCTACTCCATAATGAAGGGTATGGGTCAATACATGTATATTGGCATCCTTCCAGTTAACAAGCTTACCATCCATCCATATCTTTTCTGATTCATTCAGCATATCCTGTTCTCCCTTTTTTTATCAGTATAAAAACGTCTTCATTATACAACAACACCTGCGTCAGATGTCAATTGTGATATTCTTAAAGTTATTAAAGCCACTTCTTCTTTTTGAAATAGAATAACATGATGATGCTTATGGCAAACATGAAGACCATGACTGCAAAGTAGCCATACTGCCATTTCAGCTCAGGCATGAACTCGAAGTTCATTCCGTAGATACCGACTATAAACGTCAACGGAATAAAGATCGTACCTATAATTGTCAGGAACTTCATTATCTCATTCATCCGGTTGCTTATACTTGAGAGGTATATGTCGAGCATACCGGAGAGCATATCGCGTGATGTTTCTATGGCATCAATCACCTGAATGGTGTGGTCATAAACATCCCTTAGGTAGATGGCTGTTGTATTTTTAATAAGCGGTGAATCCCCACGCTGAAGTGTGCTTATTACTTCCCTCAGAGGCCAGACAGCCTTTCTCAGGAATATCATCTCCCTCTTGAGATCATGAATACTGTGCACAGTGCCTTTCTGCGGATTAGTAACCACCTCTTCCTCAATGTCCTCTATCCTCTCTCCGACCCCCTCAAGGATTGAAAAATAATTGTCTACTATCGCATCTATCAGCGAGTAGGCAAGATAATCAGCTCCCATCCCTCTGATGCGGCCATTGCCGCCCCTGAGCCTTTCCCTGACAGGACTAAATACATCACCTTCTATGCCCTCCTGAAAAGATATGACAAAGTTCGGGGTGAGTATCAGGCTGATCTGCTCTGTGATAATCTCTGTGCCTCTAACATTATGAAGCATCTTCAGGACAATGTATAAATAGTCCTTATAATCCTCCACCTTGGGACGCTGGTCAGTGTTCAGGATGTCCTCCATTACAAGGGGATGGAGACCGAAGCAATCACCGAGGCTCTGTATTATATCCGATTGATGCAGTCCCTCTATATTAATCCATGTTACTGTGGATTTATCTTTAAACGGAAAACACTGCTCTATAGTCTTTATCTCTACTTCCTGAAGATGCCCCTCATCATAATCAATAACCGTGATGTGAACATCTCTCCCGCTCTTTTCACCAATATGGACAAGTGTCCCCGGCGGAAGCCCGCTCTTCTTTGCCCTCTCTTTAATCAATCGTGCCATAAAATTAATATATCATATCGCAGTTAAGGCAGGCTACTCAGTTAAACTGATATCATCAATCTCAATCAAACACCCTTTACCGAGGTTATTCTCAAAGATAATCAAATTATCACCTTCACTCGTTGCTGATGGTACAATAAGCCCCCGGAATCCAGCCTCTCTTGCTATCATGCTGATTGCCTGGGTAATTGAATAATCGGATGAGATAAGATCATTTTTTGATAGGCCAATTATCTTGAGAGCGGATGCTTGTGTAAGGTCTAACACCTTATCAAGCCTGATATTAATCGTAGCAATGGCCAGTCTCCTCTGTAACATGGCATGTAACATGGCACGGGGCGCATGACGTTCTATCTCTTTTACCGCAATCTCCTTTGTAAGCGAGGTGTAAAGGATACCCCCTTCTCCTGTCAGGTGGTAACGGCCTGGGAAAAACCGGTTACCTTCTGTAGAAAGGACATTATCTTTAAATCTCTCAACAACCGCTCTGTAGACAGACCTTTCAAATGAAACTGTTGCAAGGGAAGATAAGGCTGTTAGATTGAGACTAAATGCCATAGACTATGACCATAGATTATGAATAGATTCCCCATTCCAGCATCCCGAGTACATTTCTCACCTGGTCAACTTCACCACGACTCAATAAATCTATTGGAGATTCTTCTCCCAATGTGTGATTAGCAGAAAGAAACCACGCCTTCCACGAGTCCCTTTCAAGTAGTCTTGCTGCCAACTGATATATGATCTCCAACTTATCTAAGGAGCGTACTGCTGACTCACCTGGTTCTGCAATCCCATCCCTCCATCGCTGAATGGTCTTCGGGTTAACAGCAAGACAGGAGGATAATATTTTAATGTCAATCCCTAATGCCTCACAGTGTGTAATAATTTTAAGCGTACTACTCTTTTTTAGTGCTTTGGCATCTTTACGTGGCTTTACATGGACCCTCTTCCTGACTACTTCTTTTGTCTGCATAACGATTACCTCCAAACCATGATTTTTCTATGGCAAAGTATAATAGTGCATTGGACATTTGTCAAGACAGATGTCCGCCAGAATATTCTCCGGCTGATGTTCCAAAAATAATTTTACTTTTCTGATTTTTTATCACGCAGGATTAGAACATTTATTCTCGCCCCTTGCAGTACCTGCATATAAATTATATCATCAGTTTAATTGCCGGATTAATAATTTCACTAGCAGAGAAGGAGGTGTTTCCTGAACTTAATAATAAGCAGGCTGCGGATACCCGTTGAAAAAGACGGGATAGATGAATATCTGAAGGCCGCTTCGCAAAGGCTGAACATTAATGAACAGGATATAAAATTCGTTAAAATTCTGAATAAATTACTTGATTTGAGCTGTAAAGATCAGTTCTACTACGAGATTTCAATAGTTGTCACCACTCCTCCTCTCTTCGATAACAAGGGAAACCTCCCTGTATACACTAAAGAGATCACAACTGGCAGAACATCAAAAAACATCAAAGAGAGACCTGTAATAGCAGGGTTCGGCCCTGCCGGAATGTTCGCAGCCCTTGAGCTTATTGATTATGGGATTAGACCTCTGATATTTGAAAGGGGTAAAAGAATAGAAGAGCGCTCCATTGATGTTCAGAGATTTATTAAAGAAAGGGTGTTAAACCCTGAATCAAATATCCAGTTTGGTGAAGGCGGCGCAGGTTCATACTCGGATGGCAAGCTGTTTTCCAGGACAAAAAATACGAAACACATAAACAGGGTGCTGGATACCTTTATAAAATTCGGTGCCCCTGAAGAGATAGGGTACATCAGAAAACCTCATCTCGGTACGGACGTCTTGTGCAGAATAGTTCGTAATATAAGGGACCATATCCTTGAAAGAGGCGGAGAGATACATTATAGCTCCAAAGTAACTGACATCCTTATATCAGGTGATACAGTCTCAGGCGTAGTAATAAACGGGGAGAAGGAGTATCGTTCTTCAACTCTCTATCTTGCGGTGGGCAATTCTGCACGGGACTCTTATGAGATGTTTCACAAAAAAGGGATCGCTATTGAGCAGAAGCCGATTTTAGTCGGGGTAAGAATAGAGCATCCTGCTGAAATTATCAATCTTATAAGGTATGGAAATAAGTACAAGGATTTTTGCGGCATAGGGGCTGCGGCCTATTCATTCAACTACACCAATCGAAAAGCAGGACGCGGGGTGTATACATTCTGCATGTGCCCCGGAGGTGAGGTAATAAATGCCTCATCTGAAAATGGCATGTTGGTTGTAAACGGCATGAGCTACTCAAACAGGTCTTCAGAATTCTCAAATTCAGCCCTTGTTGTAACCTGTCATACAGATGATTATAAATCAACTGATCCATTGGCCGGTATTGAGTTCCAGAAGGCCATAGAGCGCAAAGCATTTGATGCAGGAGGAGGAAGATGGCAAGTCCCTGCACAGAACCTGATAGATTTTTTATCCGGTAAGCCATCTGTCAACTTAAATAAAAATTCATTTAAGATGGGGGCCGCATCTGCTGATATGAAAGGAATCCTTCCAGACTTTATATCCGGGCCGCTTTTAAACGCATTTAAAAGATGGAAAGAGGATTACCCTCTGTTTGTTTCAGACCATGCAATATTGTTAGGTGCAGAAACAAGAACCTCCTCCCCTGTAAGAATAAAACGCACGGGAAAATATGAATCAGTAAATATAAAAAACCTCTACCCGATAGGCGAAGGTTCAGGTTATACAGGCGGTATAACGAGTTCTGCAGCGGATGCTATAAGGGCTGTGGAGGCAAGTCTGTAAACGCATATATCTTGCGTTTGAACACCTAATGTTATAGACCCGGTGCAGCGCCTTGTTAGCATTTCACTTGATTTTTAAGCAATTGAATGCTCTTTATTATTTCATTTTGATCAACGAGCCTGTCTGTAACAAACTTATGAAGGATGCTTGAAATAAGCGTTTGATATGGCACACCTTCTTTTTCAGCTTTTAATTTCAGTTGATCCAAATCTTGACTGTTAACACTGAGGCTTATATTTCTTTTCTCGCCTGCTTTTTTTATTATTTGTTCTATTTTCGCAACTTTGCTTTTTGAGGCTCTTTTATATTTCAGAATATTTTCCTCAATATCTTTTTCGTATTCATCTAATTTAACATCAGCCATGGTAGTTACTCCTTATATTTTTTCTGAAGTTTTCGGCTTGGATAAACAGTTTTTAAAATAATATTTGATTCAGCGTCTACAACAAATGACACCGAGTAAATGTAATTATTCAATTCTATAATAAAAATCAACTGATTATTTTTGGAGGGATGTTCCAGAATGTCCAGATACTTTTTTCCTAAAATAATTTCAGAAATAGTTTCAAAAGATATATTCCGTTCTAATTTTAGTTTTTTATTTTTATCTTCATCCCAGATTATCATGAATTAATTATATTGCTATTGCATATACAATGTCAATCTATTCTGAGGCTCTTGCAAAAGTCGTCATTCCCGTGAAAACGGGAATCTGGTTTATAACTGACAGAGATGAGGGTGTTCCCTGGATTTAATAATAAGCAGTCTGCTGATACCCTTTGAAAAAGACGGGATGAATGAATATTATCCTCTGTTTGTTTCAGACCATGCGATATTGTTAGGTGCAGAGACAAGAACGTCCTCCCCTATAAGAATAAAACGCACTGGAAAATATGAACCAGTAAATATAAAAAACCTCTACCCGATAGGCGAAGGTTCAGGTTATACAGGCGGTATAACAAGTTCGGCAGCGGATGCTATAAAGGCTGTGGAGGCAAGTCTGTAAATTATATTAAGGCTCATCGTGCTGCGGCCTTGGTCAAGTATGTTTGTTTTTTGGCCTTGACTCTGCATGTGTAACTCTTTTATAGTATCGTTATCAAGGCATAATGCCTTGATATTGGCATCAGGCAAAACTGCCCGAAGACCATGCTAACATAGTAATATCATGCAAATTTGCCTGTTAATAAATAGTTAGGCTCTCATCATGACAATGAAGCTTTTGAAGCTATTAATCTGCGTTCTAATGGCCTGTCTATTTTCTGGCTGCGCAACTTGGGCACAACACGGGGTTACCGCCGAGCACAACAAAAAATTCCATATCGCAGTATTGCCCATAGAGGTAACGGCGGAGATCGGGAAAATATCAGATATCACGACATCGCCGTCCGGGGGCGCCGATGAAAATAAACTTATTCAAGAGCAGATGAAAAATGTAGGTGAGCAACTAACTCGCGCCCTGAATTCAAGATTGATCGAGAGCGAATATATTGAAATAGTTCCCATTGAATCTTCCGGGGCCAACACCAGCATTTTGGCGCCCGCTGCTCCGCAAGCATGGAGCGCTAAGGAATTCGACAAATTGAAGATCGGACGCGACGTGCAAGCTGTGTTGCTGGTCAGATTGGCGGGATACGGGAAAATGAAAAGAAAGTGGCTTACCTATCTGATTGGCACCGGAGTCGTGGAGGGCATGGTGCAAGGAGTCTTGGCCGCCAAACTGGTTCACAACACTTGGGTTGGTATTGCGCTTGCACTGGAGGAAGTTGGTCAAGAGATCTTGGTTTGGGGCGGTAGCTCCTTCCTTTTCAACAAGTATTATGCGCCCGTCACGCTTGAAGCACAGTTGATCAGCACGCTGGATGGAAAGTCAATGTGGGACGATACCGTCTTCGTCAGTGTCGACAAAAAGGCCATCAAAGCGCTTCCGGAGGAAGATCGAAAAAAGAAGGAAAACCAGTTGTATCTAACGGCAAAGAAAGCACTCAATGAATTAGCCGGTGATCTCGATAAAACGGCAAAGAGTAACTTAAGCTTCAAAAGTGATTAAAAGTAAATTAGGGACATCTATGATAAGTAAAGTCAAGAGGAAAACGGAGATTTCCCTCCTGCTCCGGTTTTATTGTCTACGGTGGTACGTTATATCATCTGTCCCTGTTCTACCTTTTTAAATCCTTCTTTGGTCCACTTTAATAAAGTGACCAGACATCCATTTGCTGTCTCAGGGCTGAGTGAAGCCCCTGTCTTCAGGGCTTTCTTGTGCCCTTTACAGAAGACTAAGTTTGAACAGCTAAAAGGGGAGATTGTACATTTTTAATTGACACATAAACACCATGTTGCTATTTTAATCACATAAAAACAAAGTCCTATTCATAATATACGAATGACAGTACATCCACATATTATAGTAATTTCAGGGCCAAATGGGGCAGGGAAATCAACGACTGCTCCTTCACTGCTTCAAGGGACACTTGGGGTAATGGAATTCGTTAATGCAGATGTGATTGCTCAGGGTTTATCAGCCTTTCAGCCTGAGGCAGCCGCCTTTCACGCAGGGCGTATTATGCTTGAACGCCTGCATTACTTAGCAAAGGAAAAGGTAAATTTTGCTTTTGAAACAACCCTTGCCATCCGGGCGTTCGCATATTGGATTGAAGAATTACGCAAAACAGGTTACGTATGTCATTTAGTTTTTCTATGGTTGCCGAGTCCTGAACTTGCCCTTGCTCGTGTGCAAGAGCGTGTCCGAATAGGTGGTCATAATGTACCTGAAGAGATTGTCCGACGCCGGTATTATGCGGGCATGAGAAATTTCTTTCAACTTTACCGGCCCTTGACAGAATCATGGTATTTTTATGATAATTCAGTTGCAGGTAGTCCGGATTTGATAGCTTCAAATACTAAGGAAGATGGTATTTATATTGGTAATTCAGAGATATGGAAGCAGATAGAGGAGAAATACAATGGCAGAAGAAAATGATAGAATTTCTGAGCTATTTGAAAATAAAGAGATAATCACACAGGCGCTGGCCCGTGGCGTTCAAGAAGCCTTATTGAAACATAAACAGGCTGGAAATCTTGTAGCAGTCTGGCGTGATGGTAAGATAGCTTGGATTAAACCGGAAGAAATCCAAGATGCAGCGTAGCCTCTCGTAATAGGGCACTGGCTCATCTGTGGCATTTTGCCGGCAGGTTGAACATCTGAATACAATCTGAACGGTATGTTATTGCGGTTTGGTAATCAGAAACTAAAGGAGACGAAGAAATGAACAATGATCTACAGGACATTAAGAACGTGATATACGCGTTTGGCGACTGATGGAATCGGCATGACATGGAGGAGTTCGCCCGGTTGTTCGCCGAGGATGCCGAATTCGTCAATGTCGTCGGTCTGTGGTGGAAAGGCCGGGAGCAGATAAAACGCGCTCACGAGGCAACACATGCTTCTATGTTCAAGAACAGTCGCCTCACGATAGCCAACATTGCCGTCCGCTTCGTGAAGTCAGATGTTGCCATCGCTCGCTCCTCGTGGGAACTGACAGGCCACGTAGGGCCGTCTGGAGAAGTCCTTCCCATGAGGAAGGGAATTTTGATGAATCTCGTAGTCCGCAAAGACGATAATTGGGAAATAATAGATTCTCAGAATACTGACATCATTGAAGGTGTTCTCGCACCACCACAACAGCAGAGTTAGGGGTCGGGCACGCTATCCTTTTGATTTACAATGGGAATGATTTCAAGAAATAGGCATTTTTACTCCTTACACCGTCATTTATATATGTAAAATCATTGAGATAAGCTTAGAAAGTAAGATGATGCAGGGTATACCTTTTGCTATACTCAATACTTCAACAGGACATACAAGAGGACAGGCAGGTTATGGAAGAGCAGGTGTCATTATTTTTCCCTGCTCCCCTCATACAATGGATACTCAAGGAGTCTACATTCAATGGGGCCGTTATAAAAGGGCACCCTTCTTTTTGCCTTCAATCCCACTTTTTTTGCCAGGTCAGGATTTCCTGTAAAGATATATCCGGTATATCCTTTGCACTTCTGTTTCATAAAGTCGCCGATTCCCTTGTACACTCTCTCAAGCTCTTCTACCATCCCCATTCTTTCTCCATATTCGGGGTTTAGGATGACTATTCCGCTGCCGTCCGGGATTGAGGTTTCGGAATAATCACATACAGAAAATTCAATAAGGTGTCCCACGCCGGCGGTATCAGCATTCTTTCTTGCGGCATCTACTGCATCTCTCCTGTTATCAGAAGCAATAATCCTGCAATCCATGGTCTTCCTGGCCTCTTTTTTCGCCTGTGTGCGGAGTTCATTCCAAAGATGTTCATTAAATCCCTTCAGATGCATAAACCCGTAATTGTCTCTTAATATCCCTGAAGCCCTGTTCAGACCTGCTATGGCGGCCTCGATGGCAAGTGTGCCGCTGCCGCACATTGGATTGATAAAGTGGCCGGCGCCGTTCCATCCTGTAGCCATGATAACAGCAGCCGCAAGAGTCTCCTGCATGGGAGCCGTCAATGGAATCTTTCTGTAGCTGCGTCTGGAGAGGGGTTCCCCTGAGGTGTCAAGATAGATTGAACAGTTATTATCCTTCCAGTACAGGTTCACCACAACCCTATCTCTTTCAGGTCCCGAATCAGGACGCTTTCCGCACTTTCTCTTGATCCTGTCCACGATCGCATCTTTGCACTTTACATTGGCAAATAACGAGGTCGTAATCGTTGGATTATCCACGCTGGATGTCACACAGATATATTCATCACTTGCTATATAATCCTCCCATGCTATACCCGATACCGCACGATAGAGGTCATCCGCATTTTCCGCACGGAATTCCCTAATGAGAAAGAGGACGCGATGCCCTGTGCGGAGAAGGAGATTTAGCCGGAGGGTATCATCCAAAGTCCCCTCTGTCTCAATGCCCGCAACAGTTTCAGAGATTACGGGAAATCCGAGCAGAAGGATTTCTTCCTTCAAATAAGGTGTTATCCCCTTAGCACATGTAATAAGTATTTTGTTTTTCTTCACCCGAAAATAACCCCATCCCCACCCTACCCCTCCCCTTGAAGGGGAGGGAATCAACATAGCCCCCTCTACCTCAGGGAGAGCTGCAATTAAATTCCTTCCAAATCCCTCCCCCCTCTTTTGCGGGGGGAGGCAGGAGGGGGGATCAGGGTGAGGGTGGGCTTTTCATCCCCCTTTGTGAACCATGGCTTATCTGAGTTTGCCGGAAGCCTCCTGCCAATATCGCATTTTCCAGAGTCAGACGCACATTATAACATGAGCCCATTGAAAAATCTTGTTCCCGAATAACTTGACACGGCAGATTTATTTTATTAATATGTAAGTGAACGTTTACTTACATAGGAGGTTTTTATTATGAGAAGATTTAAGATATTGTTTTTTGTGCTGGCGGTTCTTATTGCCGCACCTGCTGTGACAATGGCAGAGCTTCAGTTGAGGACTATTATGAACGGGATGAATGATCGTATGAAGGCAATAGTAGATGCCATAAACCGCGAAGATTTCAAATCAATCGAAGAAAATGCAGTGAAGATTGCCGGCCATGACAAGCCTCCGGTAACAGAACGTATACGGATATTAGGATTTATGAAAAGGCAGGCGCCTGAGCTGAAAGGTATGGATGACAAGGTTCATGCAAGTGCAAAGGAACTTGGAGAATCTGCAAAGAAGAGAAACATTGACGCTGTAGTCAGCAGCTTTGCAAAGGTTCAGAAGGCATGTATCGCCTGCCATACAAAATTCAAGGCACAGATAGTGGAGCATTTCTATCAGGGAGAAAAGAAATAAGTTATGGCTCTAAAAAAAGAGAAAACAGAAACAAGAAGGGATCAGATAGTGCAGGCTGCCCTTGAGGTTATTGGAGAAGGGGGCATACAAGGCCTTACAACACTAAGTATTGCAAAAATTGTCGGAATATCAGAGGCCAATCTCTATAGGCATTTCGAGAATAAGGATGCCATATTAACTGCTGTTATTGAACATATAGATCAGACACTTTCATATAATCTTAGGACTGTTATTGATGGGCCATCCGGACCGGTAGAAAAACTGGAAACTATTTTTAATCAGCACATCTCCATGATTCAGGATAACAGGGGGATCCCGAGGATTGTTTTCTCATCAGATACAATACTAAGGACGGAACTCCGTGATAAGATGCACTCTCTTATAAACCGTTACCTGAAGACTCTGACAGATATATTAAAAAAAGGTATCAGAGGAGGCAGTATCAAATCCGACATGAACGCAGAGGCAACAGCCGCAATGTTTATAGGCATGATACAGATAAGCGCCATAAGGTGGACTTTTAGTAATTTTCAGATGTCATTATCCGGGGAGAGCAGGAAATTGTGGCAGGCTTATAAAAAGATTATCAAAGTGTGAATAATGGGGCATGATAATAGTGAGCATCGAGTAGAAGTAAGAGGTAAGAAGAAAGAAGTAAGAAAAATGCTGTCATGATGAGCCTGTCGAACCATGACGAACAGCCAGTTAGGAGATTTTCGGATGAACCCACATGAGCCGAGGGTTCACAAAGGGCAATGAAAACCCCACCCTCACCCGGACCCTCTCCCTGAGGGAGAGGGTGCTTAGTTTTTATCCCCTCCCCTTCAAGGGGAGGGTTAGGGTGGGGATGGGGTTGATTTTCGGATGAACTGTCATGAGCGGGGCGCTCACAAAGGGCTATGAAAATCAGCGGGACAAGAATGTCCCGCCTATCCTCGTAGATATGGATAGGCGGGGTTTTCTTACCCCGCCGGAAGGGATTTTCGAGTGAACTATTTTGGAAGGAGATAAGATGAAAATTCCCATAACCCTGCAACGCCAGGTCTGGTTTGCTGCTTTCGGTATCTTACTGGTGGTTGCATTTGGGTGGGTAGCGACGAAGAGCGGGCCGCTGGCGCCTACACGGGTGACCATAGTTCAGGTTACGAAAGGGGATGTATCACCTGCCTTGTTCGGCATCGGTACAGTGGATGCACGGCGCACGTATCTCATAGGACCGACTGCTGCGGGCCGGGTGAAGCAGGTACTGGTTGATGTCGGCGATACGGTCAAACATGGTCAGTTACTGGCGGAAATGGAGACTGTGGACCTCAACGATCGCGTGGCCTCTGCTGTTGCCGCGTATAACCGTGCAGGCAGTGCCGTGGAAGCTGCTGAAGCCCAGGTGAATGATGCTAAGAGCCGCAAGGAATTGGCTGACATTGAGGAACGCCGTTACATAGACCTTGGTCAAAAGGATATCGTCAGCCGGAGTACAGTGGAGGGCAAGGTACAGCAAAAAAGATCTGCGGATGCACTGCTCGCCTCAGCAGAAGCCGCACTGGCCGGAGCAAGGAAAGAGCTGGCCAGGCTAACCGCTGAAAGTGAAGGAGTAAGGCAGCAACGGCAGAATATCAACATGGTATCGCCCGCCGACGGTGTTGTAATTTCACGGTATGCTGAGCCCGGTTCCACTGTCGTAGCCGGACAGGCTGTACTCAAGCTGGTGCAGCCCGCCGGTCTCTGGATAACTGTAAGATTAGATCAGGGCCGCTCCGCCGGTCTCAGGGTAGGCCTGCCCGCTTCAATCACGCTTCGCTCCAATCCAGGAAAAGCCTTTAAAGGAAGGGTCGTCCGCATCGAACCTATCAGCGACAGTGTAACAGAGGAACGCATAGCTGAGGTGGCTTTTGATAGTCTTCCGCAAGGGGTGTCTATCGGTGAAATGGCTGAAGTAACTCTGCACCTGCCTGTTATCAACAACGCCATCATACTGCCGAACGCCGGTCTGCACCATCAAGGCGGCCAAACCGGTGTCTGGCTGTATAAGGATGCGCATATACGTTTTGTACAGGTGGAAACCGGGGCAGAAGGCCTCGATGGCAAGGTTCAGATTGTCGGGGGACTGCAAGCCGGCGACGAGGTCATCATCTACAGCGATCGGGAGATCAGGGAAGACAGCCGCATCAAGGTAGTTTCTTCATTGGGAGGGAAAACAAAATGATCAGCCTCGCGGGCCGCGACATACTTCATTCATGGGGCAAGTTCGTCCTCACCGGCCTGGGACTGGGGCTGCTTATCGGTGTTACATTCACGATGGCAGGGGTCTACCGCGGTATGGTGGACGACGCTAAAGTCCTGCTCAACAACAGCGGCGCTGATCTGTGGGTGGTACAGAAAGACACACTGGGCCCCTATGCCGAGTCGTCCAGTATTCACGATGATGTCTACCGTGATATTCTCGGCATGCCCGGTGTGGCTAAAGCCGCCAATGTCACCTATCTCACCATGCAGGTGCGTAAAAACAGCGCCGACGTGCGAGTTATGGTGGTGGGATTCGAGCCCGGACAGCCGGGAGAACCGGGCTATCTGACGTCAGGCAGGCGTGCCGTCCGCAGCCATTACGAGGCAATAGCTGATGTCAAAAGCGGATTTGCACTGGGTGACCGTATCCGCATCCGCCGGCATTATTACAATGTGGTCGGCCTCAGCCGGCGAATGGTTTCCTCCGGCGGCGATCCGATGGTGTTTATTCCACTAAAAGATGCACAGGAGGCACAATTCCTCAAGGACAACGATGCCATTGTCAGCGAACGCAGCCGCACCGCTGCCAATCCCGCCCTCAATCGTCCCGGAGTTCCGGGGTTGCTGGATGCGATTGAGGCATCTCAGGCAAACAACCACAATGTCAATGCAGTGCTGGTGCGGGTAGCTGATGGCCGCTCTCCCGAGGCAGTTGCAAAGGACATCCGCCGCTGGAAGCATTTACAGGTCTATACCCGTGATCAGATGGAAGAGATACTGGTCGCTAAACTGATTGCTACCTCTGCCAGACAAATAGGCATGTTCCTCGTGATTCTGACCATCGTCAGCGCGGCTATAGTTGCTTTCATCATCTACACTATGACCATGGGCAAGATCAGAGAGATCGCTGTATTGAAACTGATCGGTACACACAACAGCACTATTGCCGGTATGATCCTGCAACAGTCGCTGGGGCTGGGCCTGATCGGCTTTACCGTAGGCAAGATAGCCGCCACAATCTGGGGACCGGCCTTCCCAAGATATGTACTGCTCGAACCCGGTGATGCAGTGCGGGGATTTGTAATCGTGATGATTGTCTGCACTATTGCGAGTACCATGGCTATACGCGCGGCACTCAAGGTTGATCCGGCAACAGCGATCGGAGGCTGACATGGACAAAGGAATCGGCATCCATATAGAAGGCTTGAGCAAACGTTACGGTGAAGGCGAGACTGCCGTAAATGCGCTCAGGGAAGTAAATATGAGTGTAGCCCCTGGCGAGGTGGTTGGACTCGTCGGCCCCAGCGGCGCCGGCAAGACTACCCTGCTGAAATGCCTGGGTGCGGTTATCGAACCGACACGAGGCCGCATGACACTGGGCAGTGAGGTAATTTATGACAACGGATGGAAGATTTCCGACCTCAGGGTACTTCGCCGGGATCGCATAGGATTCATATTCCAGTCGCCGTATCTGATCCCCTTTCTCGATGTAACCGACAACGTAGCCCTTTTGCCCATGCTGGCGGGACGGGGCAATGGAGAAGCACGCACAAGGGCGATGGAGCTACTGCAGGCGCTCGATGTGGCACACAGGGCAAAGGCACAACCTTCCGAGCTTTCCGGCGGCGAGCAGCAGAGGGTATCCATTGCACGTGCACTTGCCAATAAACCTCCGGTGATCCTCGCCGATGAACCCACCGCTCCGCTTGACAGCGAGAGGGCGCTGGCCGTGATGAGCATACTAAACCGGATGGCCGGCCAGTACCATACCGCTATCATCGTAGTGACACATGACGAAAAAATCATCCCCACTTTTAAGCGTATCTACCACATCCGTGATGGTCAGACTTTTGAGGAAATAAATGAATCGCCTATCACGATAGGCGGGGTTTTATAACCCAGTTGAAAGGCTATTTGCATGATACATCACTCGAAAATCCTCTCCGGCGGGGTAAGAAAACCCCGCCTATCCATGTGTAAATTTGGGGGAACCCGGCCTATCCATGCCTAAATTGAGGATAGGCGGGACATTTTTGTCCCGCTGCTTTTCATGTCCCTTTGTGAAACCCAGTTTCATGACAATTCACTAAGAATTGCTGAAATCAATATGAATCTCTGTTCATCTTGTGATAAACTGCTTTTATTCAGGATAACAGGTATGATGAAACGAACTCTAACAATCTTTATATTGACAATATTACTTGCAGTAATCCCGCTGACTGCATTCTCTTATAAGCAGAGGGAATCTGTTCCTCTTGCAAAGGGGGTATTTCTTGTTTCCACTCCAAAATTAAAAGACCCGCATTTTTATCAGACAGTCATCCTGATAGTTAGCTATGGACCGGAAGGCGCATTCGGCATTGTCATTAACAAACCGACAGACATTAATGTCCGTAAGGTTTTACCTGACATCAGGATTAATAGAAAGGGTATTTTGTCCCTGTACATGGGTGGACCTGTGGAACAGAATAATATTTATCTGTTATTCACATCAGATACACCGCGTGACGGTGCACAACCTGTTATTGAAAATATTCATTTCACTTTCAGGAAAGATATTGTAACAAACCTTCTCCAGGATAAAGACTTAAAAAATAAGGTGCGGATTTATTCAGGATATACCGGCTGGGCACCGGGGCAACTCGAACATGAGATAAACCACGGTGCATGGATAACGGTTAAGGGTGATATAAAGAAGGTATTCAGCGATAACCCTTTGAGTATATGGCCTTCATACTTCAGCGGGTCTGAGGAATTATTAATTTAAAAAAACACTTTTTTGTTCTCTGCAATTAAATTATAATATAGAAAAAATTAATCAGGTAAAACAATAATAAGGAGGAAGCATAGTATGGATTTTAAATCACCGGAAACACTAAATGAAGAACATCTTGAACTTCACAAAGAACTTGCAGGACTGAAAAACGTCGGAGGGGATATAGGAGAGGCAGCAGATCTGGTTATTGAGCTTATGCACCCTCATTTCATGAAAGAAGAGGAATATGCCATGCCGCCGCTCGGCTTATTAAAAACTCTGGCAACAGAAGAAGCAACCCCTGAAATGAAGGCAATCATTGATATTACAGACAGATTGAAGATGCTTATGCCGAGGATGCTTGAGGAGCATCAACAAATATTTGAGGGTTTGCTGAACCTTGCAAATGTTGCAACAAAAGAGAATAAGCTGGAGTATGCCTCAATTGCAAAGAATCTTATTGCACACGTGAAGATAGAAGAGGAATTCTACTACCCTGCTGCATTACTTGTAGGCGAGTATCTGAAGTTAAAATTAAATAAGGAATAGTGTTTGCTTAGAAGCGCTTCCTTCAGTCACTTTACATCGTACCACGGCGGATTCATTATTTATTCCATTTAGAAGCGGTACATTATTCCGCTGATTAATCCCTTCCGGGTATGGTAGTCTACATTGAGAAGTATTCGGCGGGTCATTGAGATGCCGACCCCGCCGAGGAGGTTAAGGTAGTAACGGTCTTCAACGTGCCCCCATGTCTCCATGAATTCTGAAGTAACTCCGTTCTGGAGTTGTATATCCTCACGGAATACATAAAGGTCAGAGATTCTTTGTTTGGAAACACCGAGACCGGCGTTGAGGTATAGCCTTGATATGACAGGTAATCTGTATCCTAATTTCCCGAACACCTCCCATTCATCACCATCATAGTATCTGCCTCTTTTCTCACAGTTTTTTGGGTCTGTGTTCTTAAAATCCTGACAGGGGCCTTCAAGGCTCTGACGTGTGGGGACATAACTCCACGGATAATCAGTAGTAAATTTTGTGGACAAACCAAGCATGGCATATCCAAATTTAAAATCCCGGCCGGCAGAGATTCCACTGCTGTTTCTGCCCATATCAAAGGAGAGATTTGCTGCGTGGGCCTTTGTGACTGGAAATAGAAAAATTAAACACAGAGATACAGAGGCACAGAGAAATGCTATATTAAAATATTTCATACGAAAATCAACCCCATCCCCACCCTAACCCTCCCCCCTCAAGGGGGAGGGAATAAACGTAGAACCCCATCCCGTCAAGAGAGGGGTAATTTAGTAGTATTCTATTATTTCTTACCTCTTGCTTCTAACTTCTTGCATCTTGCTTCTACCCTCTACCTTCAGCCTATCCACCTTCAACCTAATTACCTATTTAATACGACAACAACGATAACACATTATATCCATCTAATTTATTTCTCCCCTGCAGGGCTGATAGTTCAATCAGGAATGCTATGCCGTGAATAATGCCGCCTAATTTTTTTACTAATTGGACAGTCGCTGCCACGGTTCCGCCTGTTGCAATAAGGTCATCAACGATCAGCACCCGTTCGCCAGGTGCAATTGCATCCTGATGTATAGCAAGGGAATCGGTTCCGTATTCGAGGTTGTAACGTGCTTCATAAACATCGCTGGGAAGTTTTCCGGGTTTCCTTACAGGAACAAAACCCGCATTGAGACGATATGCAACAGGGGCGCCGAATATAAAACCACGCGACTCCATTGCAATGACCTTCTGAACACCATCTCCTTCATAGAAACTTCCTATTTTATCTACCACACGTTTAAATGCCGCCGCATCCTTTAACAGTGTAGTAATATCATAAAACAGTATACCCTCTTTTGGAAAATCCGGTATCTCCCGTATCTTAGACTTCAAGTCCATTTTTGCGTCTCCTCCTTTTTAGTTTGTCCTTTGGAATATTTTATCTTAAAAACCCCATCCCCACCCTAACCCTCCCCTTGAAGGGGAGGGAATAAATGGAGCACTCTTTCCCATCAAGGGGGAGGGAATTCTTTTCTCATTTCTATCTTCTTACATCTATCTTCTTACTTCTTGCTTCTATCGTCCACTCATCACTAATCACTAACCACTGTCTTAAAGCACTTCTTCCTTCCTTATCTTCCTTTTCTGTATAATCGCTCTCAGCTTAATAAGTGATGTTGCCTCTATCTGACGTATCCTTTCCCTTGTCAGCCCGAACTCCTGTCCTATCTCCTCAAGGGTCATCGGCTCATCTCCTAACAATCCAAATCTCTTGCAGATTACCTTCTTTTCCTTATCTTTAAGCTCTTTTAACCACATATCTATCTGGTGACGCATGCTTATCCATTCTGCTATCTTTGCAGGTGAGTTGATGGTGCTGTCTGCAATAATATCCCTGAGATAACTCTCCTCTTTATCACCTACCGGTGTCTCAAGGGAATAGGTCTTCCGGATAAGCTGTTTTAATTCCTCTACATCTTCAGTCGTATACTTCATCCTGTCGGCAACTTCCTCGGTGGATGGTTCACGTCCGTATTCCTGAATCAATATCTCCACAACAGAAAGATATTTATTAATGTGCTCAGCCACGTGAACAGGGAGTCTTATGGTCTTGGTTTGATTTATGATAGCCCGCTCAATTGACTGCTTTATCCACCATGAAGCATAAGTGCTGAATCTGAAGCCCTTCGTATGGTCATACCTCTCAACTGCCTTCATAAGTCCGATGTTTCCTTCTTCAATGATGTCAGCCAGGGGAAGCCCTCTGTTTAAGTACCTCTTCCCAATATTAACAACAAGCCTCAGATTCGCCTCAATCATATTAAGCCTGGCACTTTCATCACCAAGTAATATTGCTTGAGCAAGTCTCTGCTCATCTTCAAATGTAAGGAGGGTTGTCAGACTTATTTCATGCAGGTAAGACCTGATAACATCAAGGTCAGGGGCGCGTTCTTTTTCCTCTTCTTCCTCTTCTTCTTCAGGCTCTGTAGCCTCCGGTTCGGCTTCTATTTCTATAGCCTCTTCTATTAACCCATCCGGTATTACCCCTGGAAAGACATCTGTATCTGCCGGCTCGTCTGTGTCTCCATGGAGCGGCGGGAGCGCTGCGTCTTCTTTTACTTCTTTTTCATCTTTTTCCTCTTCATCAATAATCGGAGGTGCAATATCTCTATCCTTACCTTTTTTAATTTTTTTTCTACCCATACAATTCCTTGGTTGAAGGTTTTGGTCGGGGCGAGAGGATTTGAACCTCCGACTCCATCGTCCCGAACGATGTGCGCTGCCAGGCTGCGCTACGCCCCGAATGGATGAGATATACAATGTACTTTAGGACTTCACTGACATTGTATTTTCATTCCGGCTATTTTAATTTGGATAACCATTAAATGTCAACCTAATTAACAGAATAACAGGTAACCCTTCAGTGAGGCGTGGGAACCCGGTCGTGGGGTAAGCCTCCTTTCCAATATTATGGGGGTTGTATGTACTATAGGTTTGATGGCGGTGAAGTCCCTGAAGGGAAGAGAAGTTTGAAGGGATCGAGGGTCATG
>JACRGV010000055.1 GCA_016212215.1 Nitrospirota bacterium | reverse complement strand
TCCTGTAGTGTCATATTATTCCTCCTTTTAAAAATATGAAAAATAGTATACCCTATCTTCGATACTTCAGTCAACTCATTGACGAAAACTCTAATATAATCGGAAAATGAAGAAAAAAGTTTACTATCCCGTCTACTTGGACCTTACAGGAAAAAGGTGTGTAATAATCGGCGGTGGTGAGGTTGCCGGGAGAAAATGTGCTTCACTCATAAAGACCTGTGCTGAGATAACTTTGATAGCCCCTGAGATTACGAAAAGGCTCAAAGGCTATAAAGATAAGGGACTGATTGAACATATAGAGCGTGAATACAGAAAAGGTGACATAAGGTCTGCTTTCATAGTCATATCTGCAACCGATTCCAGTGAAACTAATGAAAGGGTTGCGAGAGATGCGACGTCATTGCAGAAGCTGTTGAATGTTGTTGATACCCCTGATCTATGTAACTTTATAGTCCCCTCTGTTTTCAGAAGAGGGATGCTTTCAATAGCTATTTCAACCGGGGGGACAAGCCCTGCACTCGCAAAGGAGATCAGGAAGGACCTTGAGAAGATGTACGGACCTGAATACGCAAAAAAACTCAAGACAATCGGGAAAATCAGAAACAGTGCAAAAAAAGAGATTGCAGACAAACAGGAACGGGAAAGATTCATAAAGAAGACCACAGTAGCAATAAAGAATGGGGCTAATTAAAATAAGGTTATTGAGACCACTCCGGCGATCATCAAAATCGAACCGATTAATCTTTCCGCAACATTTCTCTCTCCGAATAATATCCAACCATAGGCTACACTAAACAACAGACTCAACCTCTTAACTGATATCATGTAAGCAACATCTGTCAGACTTATTGCTACAAAGTGGGACAGCATCATCATCGCAATGAAGAACCCTATCCCCAGGAATATCCGTGGACTGGATATTACACTTGATAACTGTCCTTTAAAGCCTACAATTACAGTGAATATAATAGTAAGGATAAAGGGATAAAAGGCTCCGAAAAAGAGAGGACTTGAGTGCAGTACAGCAACCTTTCCGAGTGTAGAGGTAATACTATATATAAGGGCAACTATGATCATAAGGACTGACCCTCTTTCCTTTTTGATAGCCTTTATGGGGCCCAGTACACCATGCTTTGTTGCCCTGACATTAAGGAGATAAGCGCCTATAACAATAAGCAAAATGCCAAAGAGACCTGAAATATCCGGCAGTTCTCCAAGTATTACAAAGGCAGTTATGATTACAAACATAGGGCTTAGTGCAATAAATGGTATGGTCAGAGAGAGGGGAGAAAGACGTATTGCCTTTACATAGAGGATAATTGCCGTGACATCCAGCGGGACTACAATTAAAAGGGTTAACCAGAATGTGTTGTCCAATGGGGGTATTTCAATAAAGAAGAAGACGACGGCTAAAAATGGAAGTGTGTACCCCTGCCTGACCCAGGCAATAACATATTCATGTGACCTTATCATGGCCTTCTTGCTTATGGCATCTGCCGTTGCAATTGAGAAGGCGGTTATAAGGGCATAGACGATCCAGGACATTATTAATCCAGTTTATCAGGAATTATCATCAAAAGCATGGTAGAATTGCCGGCGAGAGTGAGGGTGGGATTTAGATATAAAGGAGGTACAGCAGTTCTATCTTTGCAGGATCAAACTTGTGCATTTAAATTTTCTCATGTCTTTTGTAATATTCATCTAACAGGTCCTGCTTGGTCAACACTGCTTCAAAATCAACATTATGCTTGAGGATATTCTCCCTTCCGCCTTCCTGCCTGTCCACGAGGATAATAACTTTTACGACATGGAGTCCTCCGGCCCTTGCATTTTCTATAGCCTCAATAGTGGATTGCCCGGTTGTCGCAACGTCATCAACGATAACTACCCTGTCTCCATTTTTAACGTCACCTTCAATGACTCTTTTAAGCCCGTGCTCTTTGGCCTTCTTTCTTACGGAAAAGGCATTTATGTGCTTACCTTTAATTACGCTCGTATAAGCTACTGCATCAGCCACAGGGTCAGCGCCCATGGTAAGTCCGCCTATTGCATCCACATCGAGGTTCGATATTCTATCGTAAATGATGTTACCTATGAGATATGCGCCTCTGGCATTTTTTGTGGTCTTTCTGCAGTCAATGTAAAGATTGCTTTTCTTGCCGGATGCAAGTTCAAAGATTGGTTCATCCGCTACTTTAAGCGACTTCTCGAGAATAAGGTCTGTTAATTCTTTCAGCATAGGCATCAGGTATCTCCAAATGGTTTTTAACCATATAAATTCAATCTCTGCTGATTGTCAAGTAGATTATTAGTATTGAAAAAGATAACATAGACAAATTGACAGAGGAGATTTATTCTATAGGCATGAATACTAAATATGAGAAAGCAACCTTTGCCGGCGGCTGTTTCTGGTGCATGGAGCCGCCTTTTGAACGACTTGATGGTGTCCTGGAAGTTATCGTGGGCTATACCGGCGGGCACATAAAAGATCCCTCTTATGAAGAAGTATGCGAAGGAGATACAGGCCATGCAGAGGCTGTTCAGATTACCTATGACCCGTCAAAGATAACCTACGACAATATCCTTGATGTATTCTGGAGGCAGATAGACCCTACAGATGCCGGCGGTCAGTTCGTTGATAGGGGACCGCAATACCGCACTGCCATCTTTTATCATACTGATGAGCAAAAGATGCTGGCAGAAAAATCTAAAGCGGAGTTGGAGAGGTCCGGAAGGTATAAGAAACCTGTTGTGACAGAGGTCCTGCCAATAGCAGAGTTCTACATAGCTGAGGAGTATCACCAGGATTACTACAAAAAAGAATCCCTGAGATACAAATCCTATCGTAAACATTCCGGACGTGATCAGGTACTGAAAGAATTATGGCAATATCAGAGGCCGGCAGAGGAAGAACTAAGGAAGAGGCTGACCCCGTTGCAATTCAATGTCACGCAGGAGAAAGGGACAGAAAGACCGTTTGACAATGAATACTGGGACAATAAGAGTGAAGGCATCTATGTTGATATTGTTTCAGGAGAGCCGTTGTTCAGCTCCCGTGACAAGTTTGATTCCGGCACCGGATGGCCGAGTTTTACAAAACCGCTTGAGCCTCAGAACATAGTGGAGAAGGAGGACAGGGGCCATTTCATGGTACGGACAGAGGTCAGGAGCAGGAATGCCTCCT
>JACRGV010000054.1 GCA_016212215.1 Nitrospirota bacterium | reverse complement strand
TCCTCTGTTTATCTCCTATTCAATCCAATCTAACCTATTCTAAACTGATCTGATTAATTTATTCTGATAAAGAAAATCATTTATACAAAAGATTGTGAAAAAAAGAAAGGTATTTTAATAATATAATGTGAGAGGTGACACTTGCCCTCAATGGTGCATTAACCGTATGTACACTTGATGGCGCTAACATAGAGATGAAAGAAGAGATAGGTGATGAGAACATATTCGTCTTCGGCCTTCATGCCGGAGAAGTAGAAAATCTGAAAAGAACCGGTTACAACCCGTATTCATATTATCAGTCTAACCCGGAACTGGCCCGTGCCATTGACATGATTGCAAACGGCTTCTTCTCCCCCTGGTGCAGAGAAAGATTCCATGGGTTATCAACTATCCTCCGTGAGACAGATAACTACATGCTACTTGCTGACTATGCTGATTACGTCAATTGTCAGGAAAAGGTATCCTCTGTTTACCTTAACCCCGAAGACTGGACAAAGAAATCCATAATAAACGTAGCCAGCATGGGCAAATTCTCCAGTGACAGGACTATAAAGGAGTATGCGGGGGAGATATGGGGCCTCGCTTCATAACTATTGCCTTAACTTGAAACCGGGAATTTCATACTTAATTGAACTATCGTGGAAATAGTTCATGGTAGAAGTTATTATTTATTGGCTTTAATAATGAACTCTCTCAAAACAGTATTTATCAATGTCTGATACCCAATTTTCCTCTCGCCGGCAATCTTCTTGAGGTAAAGCAAAATGTCATTATCAAGCCTCATGGAAGCAGATATTTTTTTAGGCCGGTAGAATCGCCCCCTGATACCTTTTGAAAAATCATATTCTTCCTTTAGTTCAAATTCCTTTTTTTGTTTAGACACCAATGTCTTCATATTGTTCCCTTTCTTTTTTTGCAGCCTTTCTTGCGGTTATAATCCTTATGATCTCAATGCCATCTTCTGTCATATAATATAAGTGGCCTATGACTATAATTTTCCCATCTTTTGTAGCGCCTATGGTAATCCATCTTTCCTCAAAGTAATCAAATCTTTTATCCAGAAGAGAGATATGAAAAGGGTCGTCGAACACCTCTTTCGCCTCCCCAAAAGAAATGCCATGCCTTTTTATATTTTCCTTATTTTTATGTTCATCCCATTCAAAGCGCATGGATTAATTTTAAGAAAATGCATATACGTTGTCAATACAGATAAATAGAAAATGATGTTACAAGAAATAACAAAGCCACTGCCCTTTTAGTTGTAACAGTTCATACCAGCAAGTGGTTCATTGCATTATCTGAAAAAAGGTTGCCTGGTATTTCCCAATACTCAGTCCCGCTTGTGACCTCGTTTGTTTCAATCGCATGGTAAACACACGAATCATCAGGTACAGATAACAGGAGCATCCCTTCCCTTCAAGGGAAGGGCCTGGGTGGGGATGGGATTTGAAGTCAAAACAAAGTCTTCAACATCCCCCCTTTAGAAAAGGGGGGCGAGTGGGGATCTGAAGCGGAGATTTTCGGATGAGGGAACAGGCTTATTCTCCCGATGTGCCGGCTGATGCCGGACTTGTGATATTATTTACGGACCATTTTGAACAATACAAACAAAAAGACTGTTGATTTTCTGCTTAGAATAATTAACTCACTCAGGTTACAACTGCATGAATATCAGCAGGCAGTCTGCGAAGGATAAGTTCTTTGAGCTGAACCTTTTTACTGGCATTGTCAATATCTATACCCACTAAATTGCCGTCAGCATCATAATCAAGCACTACACCATCTGAGATTTCTTTACTTTCTACGCTTGTTTTCTCAGAGAGATCAATATAGAGTGAATCTGTCTCCGGATAATAATTCAGTTTCATGGCTTAAACCTCCTGTCTGGAAATGCATTATGAATCGTTTTTTTATCTTCAAGAGTAATTACACGTAATACACGGCCTTCTAATTCACTTATCATCCCCCAGAATCGAAAACGGTTATGCTCCTGAGCCTCCATCTTAATAGGATTTTCAATTACCTGAATACACCATTCCTTTTTTAGGTATGGTCGTTTTCTAAGTACTTCCTTCTCGAAGTATTCTGTAAACTTGTAATCATCCACTATTCAGTAGTCTACTCAAATCTATAGATAAAAACAATATGTAATGTAAGGCATTTTTTTTGTTAGATTATCAACATGATATTTGTTTGTCATTAATACTCAACTTTTCAGGTTCTTACAGGAATAGTGTGCATCCCCCCTTTAGAAAAGGAGGGCGAGGGGGGATTTGAAGCGGAGATATTCGGATGATGGGACAGACTTATTCTCCTGCTCAACACCTGTATTACGGTACATTAACCGACTCTTCTTCTGCATCCCAGCTCTCGTTGCCGTTGGTCGAATCCCAAATAATCTACTGTCCGGAACGTACCGGCCATATTCGACCTCACGACCCCATTTTGAATCGCTGAGCACTGAATTCCCTCCTAATAATCTTTCAGAAAAAATACCACATAAGAATCAGGGGCGGACGAAAAAATCGCTTTCACGCTATGAGATATTAATACTGGTGTCCATACGTAACGATAAGAATTTGTGTCGGGATTAAATGTCCCCCACCGGTTATCCCCAGTTCCATATAAGTCCCCATTATTATCTATAAACCACGCCATGTTACTTGAAGCCCCAACACCAGAAATAGAATTCGCAATGACTATAGGGATAGTCGTTCCCACATTCGTACCATTACCAAGCTGACCGCTATAGTTTTCTCCATACCCGTACAACGTCCCACCTTTAGTTATGTAATAAACGTTCTGAGAGGTTGCAGTCAAGGCGCTGACATTATAACCCACCACGTTACCAGCATCGACCAAAACATCTGCTGACGTTACGTAAATAGGCTTATAGCTATAAACTGGAATCACCTTAACATTGGAAGCCTGCTGGCTAAATTGGCCATGTTGCCCGGGTGTAGGGTTGATTATTACATCCGTTCTCCATAATGTCCCATCTTGTTTAAGGATGCTTGTGGCATAATCAGATGCACTAACAGAAAGAACGCCAGAGGCTATTTGTACGGGAATGCTTTTATTCTTAAGCGTGCCATCACCAAGTTGACCATAACTATTTAGACCACTGGCCCACACGGTTCCATCACGCTTCAAGAAAACCGTATGATAGTATCCAGCAGCAATTGAGATAACGTCGTGAGCTATGATATCGAGTCCTCCTGAATAATTGGATACTCCAATTTGTCCATATTGATTACTCCCCCATCCTGCAAGCGTACCATCGTTAAATAACACCAGTATATGCGAATAGCCACCAGCCACTTGGGCCACGTTCCTAACGTAGCCGTGATTCTGTATATATACCGGCTTAGATGTCTGGTAGATATCGCCATTAACTGACCCAAGCCCCCACAAAACTGTATCCGCAATTACAACAGGCTTTGCTGATACCTGAACTGACTCACTGCTCTCCCCATAACCATTCACCGCTGTCACCACATAGTAATAGGTTATACCGTTGGTTCTACCGGTATGGGAATATGGTGTGGTGACACCGGAGATCTTAGTACCTGTAGTCTTTGTAACACCTGATGTTGTTGACCAGTAGATGTTATAGGATGTTGCCCCTGAGACGGCGTCCCAGCTTATAGTGGCCTTCCCATCACCGGCAGTAGCGGCTATATTTGCGGGAGCAGCAGGCACACTGCCCGATGTTACTTCCACGATACCGTAAGTGCTCAGGTGAGTGATGGAACCACTGATAGTGTTGGATGCAGTATTAACGATTGAATCAGTGATTACCTCCCATTTATTGTTTGTTACTGTTCCTAATTTAATGCCCGATTCACTGACACCGGATGGAAGAGATGCCTCATCATAAGTAATGGAAATGGTCACGGGTTTATTAAAGATGGTGCCATCCGGATTCACTTCATAAGCGATACCTATATTTCCAGACGGCTGATTGTTAACGGAAGCGAAGGTAATATCCGTATCCTTGTTGAGCGCCCCAGAGGGTATAACTATCTTTACCTTACCATCACTGCTTGTGACAGTGCCGCCATCAGGGCCAATACTATTTGGATTATTATTAGCCGTGCCTGAATCAGTATTGCCAGGACTTGTCCCACAGCCGGTTAAGAGAACAGCAATCATTATGACTATAGAGGATGCAGCGAAGAACGGTAATATATGAGAATGGATTTCCCTGTGTATGGGAATATGGGAGAGATGATTTACTTTAGAATCAGACATAAAATATATTTCTTAAATTACATATTGGAACTTCCATACTTACTACCATAAGTGGATTTTAAACGATAATTACGCTTTTTATAATGCAATTATTGTACCTTTAGTCCTTAATTCAATGCCATGTTTCCTGATTTCAAAAATTAGCGGAACCCATGTATCATTTTCATATCTTTTTACTGAAATTGGTACTGGTTCAAGCCTTGTGTCTATTCTTCCGGCAATTCTAAAAAGTGACATTCCTTCTTCTACCCTGTCCTTACCAAAATCCCTGGAAACAACTGCTACATCAATATCGCTGTCAACTCGTGGATTGCCTCTTGCGTATGAACCATAAAGAATAACCCGGTCAATAGATATACCATCTTGTATTAATGCCCTGACAAATTTTTCAATAATCTTTATAACCTGGCTTTTACCCATTTGAAAATATCCTTTATCTCTTTTAGTCTTTGAGTGGATATTTTTTGCTTTTAAACATTGCTATAGCAACACTCAAATCGTATTTGGCACTATTAAGCCAGTAGGATACTGTTTTTTCAATATTAAATTCTTCCATACTTATTGCGGCAACCATCGATGAGTTCTGCTACGGTAATGAACGAAAGGAACCTGTATTTAGGTGCTATACAGTCAATCCAACTCAATGCGTGGTCAACGCCCCTTAGAAGATCAACCATGATTGAAGTGTCTATAAGAACTTTTATAGTGACCATCAGGAAGTATATTAGCCAGGTACTCAACAGCTTTAACCTTCATATTATTTAATCTCCTTAATAGTGTTGCAAAACGATTATAGTTTTTTTTAATATGTATTGCAATATATGTTTATGGATATTTTAAACAATTACTGGTCACCTTGACACTACCTAACTGCTAAATCAAGCAGAGATTTTAACCTGGAGTATTTCAATCACGGGAATTACATCAAAGCAGTAGAGCAGAAAAACAATGCAGAGAATATTTCAAAGATTCTGTATCCTTGTGTGTTGACTATTATAAACAGTTTGTTTACAATTTCTATGTGATCCGCTCTTTTGCATGCAAGGAGACTGAGAGGCTGTTTCAAGGATTTAAATCCCTCAAATTGCCGCAAGATATTCAGAAAAGGGCTGTTATTCGTTTGACGCAGCTTGATGCCGCCGTTAAGATGGATGATCTTAGGCTTCCGCCTTCTAACCGGCTTGAGGCTCTTTCGGGAATGCGGTCTGGTCTATGGAGTATACGGGAGTATACGCATTAACGACCAATGGCGGATATGCTTCAGGTTTGATATTGAGGGTGCGCATGAGATTGAAATTACTGATTACCATTAAATAGGAGGTGTTTTATGAAACGAGATTTTAAGCCGGTTCATCCAGGTGTGATACTTAGGGAGATTATAGAAGATCTCAGTATATCTCAGGCCAGACTTTCGCGTGATATCGGAGTGTCGCCTATGCGGATAAGTCATATTATAAACGGCACCCGTCCTGTAACCGGAGATATTGCGCTTCGTCTCGGCAGGTATTTCGGGCAGTCTCCACAGTTCTGGATGAATTTGCAGTCCAGTTTTGATATGCAGGCCGCACAAGAAAAGATTGGTAAAACCTTGCGTAAGATACAGCCCTGTGTTGTAGTTTGATATTGCCTTAATAGTAATCCGAAAATCCCCCTTCCCGGAATCCTTCTCCTCCCGAGTTATAGTTGAGGTCACTCTTTCAAAATATACCTCCGGTGGGTTTCCATGCCCTTGATATTTCTGATTGTGGGGTCGTAGATTACAGTGGACGGTGTGCAGCCTGTAAAACTATCAGACAAGTAGGTGAGTCAAAGTCGGTAAGGTCTGGTTTGTAGTCAGGAAAGCCCTTGAATGACAAGGGTTCTTTGTATAACCGGAAAGGGAAAAATGGGAAGGCGATATGTGAAATTGATGAGAAATAATTATATAATGCATTTTAGTTGCATTTCTGAGGTATGATGGACTGGCGGCTTGCGGTAAGCGGTCAAAATGTTATGGCGATTAAACCGCTGGAGTGATTATGAAAAAAGTGATAAGCGTAAAACCACTTGAGGGGAAAAAAGTCGGGATCGTTTTTTCAGATGGGGTGAGTGGCATATTTGATGTGACCCCTTATATCAGAAGTGATTTTTTTATGCGTCTTCAAGACGATGACTATTTCAAGCAAGTGCGTTTATTCTTCAGTGGCATCGGCTGGCCCGAGGGACAATATCTTGGGCCGGATACGATAGAGGCTGAACTTCAAATAACCTAGCGTTGTCCCTGATCCCCGCGATGTGCATTCGGAAGCTTATCTGGAATAATGAAGATGTCCTGTCCCCTTTATAGTAAAGGGGGTACATACCATTTTCCCTTCAAAAATCCTTTTCAATCCTATTGACAGGTTAACCTTATTTTGCCATCATAGCCTTGGAAGTGTAGGTTAGTCCCAATCCTTAGTACGTAATAAATGTGTTTTCTTAGGTTTAATGGAGAACAACATGATAGGGCAAAGTAAACTGGAGGAGATAAAAGAAACTATTGTGCAGGCGGTATCACCTGACAAGATAATATTATTTGGTTCCTATGCAACAGGAAAAGCCACTGAAGATAGTGATTTAGATTTAGTCGTAATTTGGGATTCTGACTTGAATCCGCACAAAAGAAACCTTATTTTAAGCAGACTTTTTCCAGGAAGAAACTTTTCACTGGATATATTTGCTTTCACAAGAGAAGAATTTGAAAAGATGAAAGATATTGCAGGAACAATCCTTTATGAGGCATATCATAACGGGAAGGTTATTTATAGATGAGCAAAGACTGGTTACTGTAAAGCAATGGTTTAAAAAAGCTGAAAGCGATTTTAAAACAATAAAAAATAACCTTAAAGATGAAGAACCACCAACAGACACTATATGTTTTCATGCCCAGCAGGCAATAGAGAAATATCTAAAAGGTACTTTAATCTATTTTGGGGAGCACATAACTAAAACTCATGATCTCGTATCACTATTAACTTCAATTACTGGAAGAATCCCGGAATTAAAAGAATTAGAACATGAGCTTGATGAGATAAGCCTATATGGCGTTGAAGTCAGATACCCGGAGTAATTTATGATCCTTCAATTGAAGAGGCAAATAAGGCTTTTGCGATTGCCTTAAAGGGAATGTCCTGCAGGAGCAACAACAACCAAATTGTACTTATCTACAAATAGCACATGGGATGCAGGTGATACTTATCTTGGAGAAAGGGCAGTACCGGCGATTGCAGCAGGAGCAACAATCTCTATAACTGACACAACCAAAAACAGCGGCGGAGGGTCAGCAGGCGCCTCAACCACAAAGTTATACCTGTCAACAAACACGACCTATGATGCAGGTGATACATATCTCGGAAGCAGGGTTGTACCCAACCTTGCATCAGGCGCGGTAAACTCTTTGGCCACAAGTGTAACTATACCTGCAGGCACAGCAGCAGGCATATATAACATCATTGCTGTAGCAGATGCCAATGGCGATGTTACTGAGACAACAGAGGCAAATAACACCAAGTACAAGGTGATAACGATTAATTAAGCATTGTTGCAAAAGGAAGGCCTTTTTACCTTCATAATATTTAATCTCCTTAGTAGTCAAAAATGATGACAGTTTTATTGAATATGTATAGCAATATATTTTCAATATCGCGTCAACCCCAAAGCACGTTGACAATTCCACATGTGGATGCTAACATGACCTTGATTCTGGTTAACCTATATGGAGGTCAATATTATGAAGACATTATCGCTATCAGAAGCCAAGATGAAGTTTAGCGGGCTTGTGGAGGCTGTCAGTACCACTGATGAAGAGGTGGTGATTACGAAGAATGGGCGCCCGGCTGCAGTATTAATAAGCCCTGCTGAATTTGAGAGCATGAGAGAAACTACTGCTATTCGTTCTGACTCAGAGATGATGGAAGAGATAAAGAAAGGGCTTAAAGCTTTAAAAAATAATAAAGCTAAACTGTACTCTCTTGAGGATTTATTCAAATAATTCACGTCAGATATGAAACAACAATCTTTCTATAAACTCAGGATGCCTGACGACATAGCAGGACTAATCAGGGGAATGCATCCGAACCTGAAAAAGAAGATCAAGGCATCCTTGCAGACAATCCTCAATAATCCATATTCCGGTAAATACCTTAAAGACGAACTCGAAGGGTTATGGAGTTTCCGGGTTAGTAAATTCAGGATAGTTTATAGGAACACAGATAAAAAACAGATAGAAATTATTGCTATTGGCCCCCGTAAAAACATATATAAGGAAACATACCGGATAATCAGCAAAGAGAAGGAAACTTTAGGTTGAAGATTGCGGCTGAATTTATTGAAGGTCTGTGGCGGTGCTATAAGCCTCATTATCAAACAAACAAAGGTTAAACCCATTCTTAGCAAATCCGGTATTCATGGTTTTGATTACTGTTTGAAAACCTACCTAAAACAGTCCGGTTTTTAATTTTTAAATGACAAAACCTACAGGCCCCCTTTTATTAATACCGGCATGGAAGAGGAGATAAGAAAAGTTCTGAAGGGGTGGGATGGGATAAGCCAGAGGGTATGGCTCAGGAAGATCAACAAGGAACTCTCAGGGCTTATAAGTGCAAGTATAGGTGATAAATGGATAACAGACCTGTTTGAGCTTAAAAAGCTTCTCCCTAACATAGAGATGAAAGAGGAGAATGGTGATGAAAACATCTTTGTCTTCGGCCTTCATGCCGGAGAGGTAGAGAATCTGAAAAGAACCGGTTACAACCCGTACTCATATTATCAATCTAACCGGTAACTATCAGATTAGGTTGACAGTAAGCTTCATATATATCGTGAGCCATATAATCAAGGATGCTTCGAAGATTTTCCATTACATTTTTCACCGGCACACGCAAACCTGTTTCTCCAAATATTCTTTTAAAACTATCGCATTATTATGTGACTTGTCTTTTGCACTATACAGAAGCGTAACATTATTATGTGATGCAGATTCTATAAGTAGCCTTACAGCCTCTGTTCGGCTGTCTAATTCTGTAAAATACCGTTTCCGGAATTCATCCCATTTTTCAGGCTTATGCCCGAACCATATCCGGAGTTGATTACTTGGTGCAATGTCTTTTAACCATGCATTAAAATTTAGTGCATCTTTCTTTATTCCTCTTGGCCATAGACGGTCAATCAGGAAACGTGCACCATCTTCAGGTTCCTGAGGGTCATAGACTCTTTTAGTTTTGATCATTTAAGTTGCCACTCCCCTCCCCTCCCCTACACTGTCCTGTAGTCTTTAAACAAATTCCTGCCGAAATATTAAACTGCATTCAGCCAAGTCTGAGAAAGGCGAAGGAAAGTTCTTCCATGGACGATTTTATCATGACTGTCAGCAATGTACCACATTCATTTAATTAGTGCAGATGGGGTTTGAGATATAAGAGGGAAGCTGCATGTATTGACGCTCAAATAAATAGGATGTTAGAATAACCACTCAGGTAATGTGTTATAGGTAATAGATTTTAGGAAAAACTTGCAGGGAGGAGGAAGTAAGGATGCCGTTGTATGAGTATAAATGTGAGGAGTGCGGGACGAAGTTTGAGAAACTGGTGAGTATGTCGGAGACTAACATAGTTTGCACTAAGTGTGAGAGCTACAATGTGACTAAGCAGTTTTCAGTGTTTGCGGCAAGGGTTTCTGAAGGGGGCAGTCGTGAGATGCCTGCTGAGAATTGTGGTTCATGCAGTATGCCGTCGCAGGGGATGTGTGACCGTAATCAACAATAACACAGGAGGATAATGATAAGCTCTCCGAGCCTGAATACCTGACATTCACCGGTTTCCGGTGGATTATGGTATAAGGCCGATAGGGTTGACCTGGAAACGGGTCTGCCTCCCAAGTATCTGGAAAGGAGATATGGATGATATTCAAGGGTAAGTACGATAGAGCAGTTGTCTATTTATTTTTCATTTTTTTGTTGTATGTTTTTATCCCCTCCCACTCCATTGTATCTGCAAAAACACCCGTCAGGGAACGCCTTCTTGTTTATGTTGGTGCTGCAAGTAAACCTCCTACTGAAGAGGCCGCATCTTTGTTTGAGAAAAAGACCGGTATAAAGGTTGACCTTAATATAGGCGGCTCAGGTATGATACTCTCTCAGATGAAGCTGGCGAGAAAGGGTGATGTATATTTTCCAGGTTCGTCAGATTATATGGAGAAGGCAAAGCATGAAGGGCTTGTCTATCCTGAGACAGAGGTGAAGGTTGTCTATCTGGTACCTGCCATTAATGTCCAACGTGGTAATCCTAAAAACATCAAACAGCTTAAAGACCTTGCACGACCCGGCCTGAGGGTGGTGATTGCCAATCCTGAGAACGTGTGTGTTGGTTTATATGCTGTGGAGATTGTAGATAAGGTCTTTACACCAGAGGAGAAGGCGATACTCAGAAAGAATATAGTCAACTATGCTGAGTCATGCGAGAAGACTGCAAATGTTATTTCCCTTAAAGCAGCGGATGCAGTATTGGGCTGGAGTGTGTTCGAACACTGGGACCCAAAACGGATTGAAACAGTGCCGTTAAAAGCAAATGAAATAATCCGTATAGGTTACATCCCTGCGGCTGTATCAAAGTTTACTGACAACAGGGAACTTGCACAGAGGTTTATTGATTTCCTTGTCTCTCCTGAAGGGAAGGCGGTGTACAAAAAATATAATTATTTTATGACACCTGATGAGGCTTATGTCTGGCTTGGGGCAAAGAAGCCTGTAGGCGGGGAATATATTATTCCAAAGGACTGGTTTGCCAGATGAACCGGTCAATATCCGAGGGCTCACAAAGGGGGATGAAGATCAGCGGGACAAGAATGTCCCGCCTATCCTCATAAAAATGGATAGGCGGGGTTTTCTTACCCCGCCGGAGGAGAGGGATTTACAGGTGAACTCCCATGAACCGAGGGTTCACAAATGGCCATGAAGATCAGCGGGACAGGAATGTCCCGCCTATCCTAGTAGATATGGATAGGCGGGGTTTTCCAACCCTGCCGGAAGGGATTTTTGAGTGAACTTTAGGAATCTTGTTATAGGATGTGCGATAAGCATCTTTGCCTTATATGCAATACTGATTATTTCCCTGTTCGGTTTTTTTGAAGGAAAGGTTTTTCTGGACACCCTCATGTCAACCAGAGTCTTGTTCTCCATCCGGCTGAGCCTTTTTGCCGCATCTGTAGTTTCAATACTATCTGTGATAATCGGCCTTCCTGCTGCGTATGCATTGTCACGTTACGACTTCAGGGGCAAGCGGATTATTGATGCTGTTCTTGAGATTCCGATGGTAATGTCTCCTGTATCCCTTGGTGCGGTGATACTTATATTTTTCAATACAAGGGGAGGGGAGTATATACAGGGTCATTTCACTACCTTTGTTTTTGAGGTCTCCGGGATTATCCTGGCACAGTTTGTTACCACCGCAGGGATTGCCACACGCCTTATTAAGACGACTATTGATGAGATACCTGTGCGTTATGAGGCTGTGGCACGGAGCCTTGGTGCTACGCCGTTTAAAGCCTTTCTTACAGTAACCATGCCGCTTGCAAGAAGGGGTATTCTTGCTGCTGTTATTCTATCATGGGCAAAGGCCATCGGGGAATTCGGTGCAACTATTATGGTGGCAGGTTCAATGGCAATGAAGACAGAGACGATTCCTGTTGCCATATTCATGCGGCTTGCGAGTGCTGACATAAGCGGTACTATCGTACTTATTATAATTCTTCTTGCGTTTGGTATGGGTGTGCTGACTTTAATACGTCTTCTTGGGATAAGGGCTTATGAATCGTGATTGAACTTAAAGAGCTTACTATACATGTTAAGGACTTTATGGCGGATGCTATAAGCTTAACAGTCCGGCCCGGAGAGATACATGCACTGATAGGCCCAAGCGGTGCAGGAAAAACACTCATACTTGAGACAATAGCAGGTCTGTATAATCCTCATAGCGGGAACATCCTGATTGATAAACAGGACATAACAGAATATCCCCCTGAAAAGCGGGCATTTGCTTATGTCCCTCAGGATACATCCCTTTTCCCCCACCTGTCTGTGGAAGAAAATATTCTATATGGATTAAAGGTAGTGAATAAATACATTACCTCTGAATTAAGAAATTATATTGACCGGATAATTGAGCGCCTTAATATTAAACACCTGACCGGACGTTTCCCTTCCCGGCTTTCAGGCGGAGAGAGACAGCGGGTAGCCCTTGCAAGGGCATTAGCCATCCAGCCGAAGCTTATTTTGCTGGATGAGCCTACATCTGCGCTTGACCCTTCAATAAGAGAAGAGACCTGTTATCTTTTTAAAGAACTTCACCGTGAATTTCAGTTTACAGCGCTTCTTGTGACGCATAATTTTGAAGAGGCATTCTTTCTGAGTGATGTGTTTTCAATTCTGATAGACGGAAGGATAAAGCAGACTGGGAAGCGGAAAGAGGTTTTGTACCATCCGAGGGATGTGAGTGTCGCACGGTTTCTTGGTGTCTCAAACCTGTTCAGGGGACGGATAGTTGAGGTTAAAGAGGACAGGGTAGTCATCTACTGGATAGATGAAAAGCAGACAATTATCGCCCGCAGGACTTTTCGTGATACATGGGTAAAGGAAGGCGTAGACATCTTTTGGGGAATAAGGCCGGAGGATGTACACATTATAAAAGGGGAGAAGAAGGCGAAAGGCCAGAACCTTTTCCATGCGAGCCTTCTTGCTGTTTACAGCGGAAAGAATATGCACAATCTGGTTACAACGCTGAATATTCCCTCCCCCTTGAGGGGGGAGGGTCAGGGTGGGGGTGAGCTAAGGAGATATTCTGATGAAAATGCCGGGTCAGAAGTGAAAATATCTCTACGTGATACAGTGTTGCAACGTCTCCAAATATCATCAGTTGATGCAATACAGATATGCTTAATCCCAGAGCATATTATATTGCTGCCTTATATAAGTACATAAACCACATAAAAAAATACTTGACGAATGTAATTAAGTGCTATATAGTATAGCAGTATACAATATAATTAACCATTGAGAAAGAGGTATTGATTATGGAAAGCATGTCAACAGTGAACCTGATTATTCTGGGGTTGTTACTGGATAAACCAATGAGCGCCTATGACATGGCGCAGATAGTGGATTCATGGATCATGAGGAAGCTATTAAAAATCAGTGCGCCTACAGTGTATAAGAACCTGAAAGTGCTTTATAAAGAAACGTATATAACGGCAGAATCGGTAAAAGACGGAGAGATGCCGGAGAAGAAGATATACTCTGTTACAGAGGCTGGCCGGGCATATTTTCTGAAACTCATGGAGTATTATTCGGGCAATTTGAATGATTTTTATCTTGATTTCAACATGTTCCTGGTCAATCTTGATAAGGTGGACAAACAGGCGGGGTTGCTGATGTTGCATAATCTCGAGAAGCAGATCAATCAAGCCCGCGCCTGGATTGTGCAGCATGAACAGGATATGAAAGCCGCTGAGGTGTTCTTTGCCGGCAGGATGCTCGCTAAACAGTACCGTATGGTTCTCTCGACCCTTAGAGACTGGATTGAAGAGGTAATTGTTGAGTATAGTAACACCTCAGACCTTGGCAGGCATCCGTTCGGTGTACAGATGAACTCCCATGAACCGAGGGTTCACAAAGGGAAATGAAAACCCCACCCTCACCCTAACCCTCTCCCTGAGGGAGAGGGGGCTATGTTGATTCCCTCCCCTTCAAGGGGAGGGGTAGGGTAGGGTGGGGATGGGGTTGATTTTCGGATGAACCGACATGAGCCATGGTTCACAAAGGGACATGAAAATCAGCGGGACAAGAATGTCCCGCCTATCCTCATAGATATGGATAGGCGGGTGTTTTCTTACCCCGCCGGAGAGATTTTTGAAAGAATCAAATTGCCAAACAGAGACCAACTTTTGTTGAGTAATCTTGGAGGGGGAAAATTATGAGCATACAAATTACATCAGTTACAAAAGAGTATAAATTGGGGAAAACCACTGTGAATGCCTTACGTGGTGTTTCTCTGAAGATTGAACAGGGTGAGTTTGTCGCATTAATCGGGCCGTCCGGCAGCGGCAAATCCACAACCTTGCACATTCTGGGGGCACTGGATCGTCCGACTTCCGGGGAGGTGTGGATTCAGGATACGCCGGTTACAAAGCTGAGAGATAAACAGTTAGCCCGCTTGCGCCGCGTACATATCGGGTTTATCTTCCAGTCATTCAATCTGATACCGGTGTTGAGTGTCTTTAGTAATGTGGAATTTCCGCTCTTATTAATGAAAACACCAAAGCAGGAACGTATGGAACGGGTGATGGCCACTCTGAAGAGTGTCGGATTAGAAGACAGGGCGCGGCATAAGACTGAGGAACTGAGCGGCGGACAGCGACAGCGTGTCGCAATAGCGCGGGCATTGGTGACTAA
The DNA here is from genome assembly GCA_016212215.1 of Nitrospirota bacterium. NCBI lineage: Bacteria > Pseudomonadati > Nitrospirota > Nitrospirota bacterium. Next base: position 769 of record JACRGV010000054.1, on the reverse strand, counting down.
TCCGAGCATCATCTTATCCGATGAACCGACCGCTAACCTCGATTCGGAAACCGGTAAAGCCATCATTGACCTGATGCAGAAGTTGAATGAGGAACAGCGTGTCACCTTAGTGTTCGCAACGCATGATGCGTCCATCGTGTCACGCGCCCGGCGAATCGTCCATATTCTTGACGGCGTCATTCTGAATGGGGTGAATTGGGTGAATGGGGATGGTATAAGCGGGTTTTTTTAACTAATAACTATATAGTATAGTAATATATGGAATACTGACTAATGTTCATATATGTATGGCAATAAGGGGGTAGAAAACTATGATATTTTTGCAAATTGCATGGAATAACCTGATACGCAACCGGCGGCGGACTGTTGTGACGCTGATTGCGATTATAGTTGGAATTGCCATGATGGTATTTACGAACGGTTTTAATGCCGGAATGGCTTCGCAATGGGCGGGTTCGCTCATTAATGAGAGCGATGGACATCTCAGTATCCATTATGCCGGCTTCTACAAGTTTGGAATCTCGGATCGGGAAAAGGTGTTCATTGAAAATCCGCAGCCCTTGATTGCGGAATTACGCAGGAATTCTCATGTTAAATCAGTGATGCCGCGGGTGGCTCTTGCCGGATTGATAGGTCAGACCTCCTGAACTCGGCAAAACGATCCTTGATGGTTGAGTAGTCGCTAACCTATTGTAATAATTTTATTAATATCTTCCCATAGTCAAAACATTTTACGCTGTTTGTTCATAGTGTAAGATTCTGTTATGAT